>CACXHM010000207.1 GCA_902767465.1 uncultured Bacteroidia bacterium | reverse complement strand
GTCTCCGGAGCGATCTCTTTCTCATTGCAAGCAGCGGCGGCTATTCCAAGAAGCGCAACCGCGAAGATTTTTACAAGATTTTTCATGATTTCAATTTTTGCGGTTAAACTGTTAGGAATAGACTTCCCAGAAGTCTTTGTACTCGTAGTCTTCCTGTCCGGCACTGGCAGGAACCATCATCCGTGCTTCTGAGCTTATCCGGACGATTTCGCAATAAGGGGGAAGGTATTCCTTCTTATCGCATTTTGAATCAGCCATTTTCATGATAGTACTATTTAATGGTTATAAATTAACGATTTACTGAAACAGGGGAGGATCCACGATATTTATCGTAAAACTTCTCAACTGCCGCGCCTCCCCCTGAAAATTTGAATTGGTGCCGAGGAAGGTCACCTGATAGGTGCCGGGATTCTCGAACACGTAGGAGTAGCTGCGCAACTGTGCTGTCATGTTTTTTATGGGAACACCCCTGTCGGCCTGCACGTTGTTGAAGGTATGAGGGCTCGATATCACCCATGCATCCAGTTCATAATCAAGGAAATATTGGTTGCAGCCATAAAAGTGGAGGTCGTAGCGGGAGTCTTCGAAACGGACGGTCGCGATGGACGTGGAATCGCCGCGATGGTCGTGCATGTAAGGGTCTTTCTCCTGCTCGTTCATCAACACGCTCACGAAAGGAAGAGCCCCGAGTGCAGTGTAAACATCGTTCATGCCGGGGATCTTGTGAGTGAAGCCGCCAACCAGATTATAGGTACGCTGACTGCGCGAGAACCCGTTGGTCCAGGGATGCCAGTGGAAAGCGATGGAGAAGTTATCACGATATGGAGTGAGGTCGTAACTCTGCGAAGTCCAGACTTCAGACGGGCCTTCTGCGTAAGGGAGTTTCGTCCATCCCTGCATCCCACCTTCCTCCATGGCGCGCAACGTCGCGCGGTCCTTTTCACCGTCGTGGCCGTCAAGCCCGGAAAAAGTGTCGCTCACATAAATATCCAATCCTCCCTCTGTGCCCCAGGAAGCCATGAAGCGCAGGTCGAGCGAGAGAGATTCAACTTCGTCCACCGGGAAGGACGTGCGGTCGTGATATCGGTATTCGTGTCCTTCTTCGCCGCTGAAATACACTATATAGTCGGCATCACCATCGAAACGGAAGGTAACAGGGGTGCCGGCAACATAGGTGTTGCCCGGATCAAACGATACCCGGAAATCCACCCCGTTCACGATGTCGTCCTGCCTGCAGCCGCAGGCAAGGGATGCGGCCGCCGCGACGGCCATGATATATGTGATAATCTTTCTCATCGCCAAAGTGGATTCTGGACCAGAGCCTCGTTCACCGCCAGTTCCTTGTTGGGAATGGGGAAATACTCGTTGCGTTTGGTCATTCTTGAACAGAAAATATTGTAAACATAAGAGATTCCGCTCGACCAGCGCTGGTCGCGGGTAAGTTCATTGGTGGCCTGCATAGCCTCGTACCATCCTCCCCAGCACATGAGATCGAACTTTCGGATGTTCATTTCGCCAAAAAGTTCGCGTCCGCGTTCGTTCTTGATGAACTGCAGGAAAGCATCATGGTTGTTGTAGGTCGAGAAAGGAAGAGTCTGGATGCCCGCACGGTCGCGCAGCTGCTTGACGTAGTTGTAAATGGTTTCGTTGGGAGCGCCGTCAATCTCGTTCACCGCTTCGGCATACATCAGCAGCACATCGGCGTAGCGGAGGAACGGGCTGTTGATGCCGTTCCAGCTGTCGCGGAAGGTAACCGGGCCTTCATACTGCACCTCCCTGCGCCACTTGCCGATGTTGCGTCCGGCCGGGTAAACAGTTTCATCCATATTGGTGTCGCGGAAAGATGCAAGGGTGTAGCCGGAAGCGTAAGGGGTCTTGTCGATTCCCGCCACAAGCGGTCGCACGTCATCCGGATCTCCCCCATAAGGATAGGAATAACCCTTCATGGAGCGGGCCGGCCCCTCTTCACCGTTATAGTGGTAAGGAGGAATGTTCCAATCCTGGCGCTTATCGGTTACCCTGGAAAGATCGCGTTCGCTGGGGACACGGTCGTTGCGCATGTAAAGATCCCACAGTTTGAGCGTATTGCAGAAGTGGCCCAATGCATAATGCGTCACGTAAGAAGCGTAGTCGGTGCCCATCGCGGAAGAACGCAGACCATTGGTGTAACCCCAGGCGCCGTTGCCCCACTCGGAGGCGGAAGTACGCAGACCATAGCAGTCCATTTCCCACATGCTCTCGTAGTACTCGTGGTCGTAGGTGTCGGAAATGTTGTTGATAAATATCTGCGCGTAGTCCGGATTGAGCGAATGCAAGCCACTGTCTATCACAGCCTTGCAATGGTCGCGTGCCTTCACCAGATATTCAGCCTTCTTTTCGGCAGGCACATCCACGGCGGCCCCTGCCATGTAGAGATAGAAACGTCCGAGTATGCCGTGCACGGTGGTCCAGGTCACATCCGATGGAGCATGGGTGAGATCGTGGGTAATATGACCGAGGCATTCTTCCATTTCGCCAAGCGCCCATGTAAGCGTTTCCACCATGGGGGTGCCTTTCATCTGCACCTCGGCATAGGATGTGGCAGAGGTAAGACGGAGCGGCACGTCCATGAAATGCCGTGCAAGCTCGAAATAGAGAAAAGCGCGCAGGAACTGCGCCTGGGCGTACATTTCCCCATCCGGGTCGAAATCGGTCTTGACAATTCGTTCCATGAAGGCATTTGCGTTCTTGATGCCCTTGTAGAACCAGGTCCAGGTCGTGTAGAGTTTGTCGTGGTCGGCATCGAGTTCATAGCAGGCAGCTTTGAACTCGACAGCGGAACCACCCTGCGCCATATAGTGGCAGAGGTCGTCGTTATAGTCGCCGTTGAAGATGAGGTCACGCCCGTAGAGCTGGTAGCTGTTGAGTACTCCGTAAATGCCATTGAGCGCAAGCTGGGCCTTCTCTTTCGACGAATAGAAGGTTTCCTCGGCAATGATGTGGGGCTCCTGCTCGAGGAAATCGCATGCAGATCCTGCAAGGAACGCGAGCGTCAGGCTTATGATATTATATATTCTTCTCATTTTCCTGTCTCCTTCTTAAAATGTAACTGAAATTCCCCCCGTGAGACTCTTCGCCCTCGGATATGCCGACCAGTCGAAACCGGGAGTCAACACGGAATTGCGCGTGGACACCTCAGGATCCGGTCCGGAATAGGAAGTAAAGGTGTAGAGATTGTCGGCGGTAACATATACGCGTGCAGAAGAGATGCCAAGTTTCTTGAGTGCCTTCGGACTGAGGGTATAACCCAGGGTAACAGTCTTGATGCGCAGGAAACTGCCGTCCTCGATCACTCGCGATGAGTAGTAGTCTATTCCCATGGCACCGGGCCGTGGAATGTCGCTGTAGGGATTGCGGTCGCGGCTCCAGGCGTTCACCATGGTATGGAACTGGTTGAGCTGATTGCCGGGATAGCTTTCGAACACCAGCCTGTTGGCATTGAGGATGTTGTTGCCGTAACTCCAGTTCATGAATACCGAGAGGTCGAAGCCCTTATATTCGAATTTATTCTCGATACCTCCGGTATGCAGAGGCTGACCTATGCCTATAACCGTGCGGTCGTTATCATCGACGACGCCGTCGCCGTTGATGTCGCGATAGCGCGGATCTCCGGGCTTGAAGTAGGTATTCGGATATGCCGACATGTACGGGATACCGTCCTTGATGACGTTGTTGTTCATGAAGTCGTCCTGCTTATAGGTCCCTTCATAGATGAAGCCGTACATGAGTCCGGTAGGAAGCCCGGTCCGCGTGATATATGCGGTCTGGTTGTTGAAAGGTCCGTACCAATACAGGTTAGGACAGGGAAGAGTGTTCTGCCCTGTGGAAAGGCCGGTCACGGTATTTCGGTTCATGCCGAAGTTCACCGTAGCAGTCCACTGGAAGCCTTTGGTGCGGACAGGCACAGCGCTGAGCAGAATCTCAAGACCACGGTTGCGCATCGATCCCACGTTTACCATTGCCTGGGTAAAACCAGATGATGCCGGGAGGTCGGCCTGAAGCAGAAGGTCGTAGGTGGTCTTCTGATATAGGTCCACCGTAAGTTTGACGCGGTCCTGCAGAAAGCCAAGGTCGAAACCAAGGTCGGTCTGCTCGGTGGTTTCCCACTTCAGATATGGATTGGCCATATTGCTGGGGAAATAACCTGCAACTATTTTCCCGTCACGCACATAGTCAAGGCTTTCGCTGCTTCCGGGAAGAGTGGCCATCTGAGCATAGAAATCGTAAGGAGTGTTGGTACGGTTGTTTCCGGTGCGGCCCCATGAAAGACGAGCCTTACCGTTATTGAGCACCTGGGCAAGGGAGGCCATGAAGGGCTCGTTGGTAAATGTCCAGGCAATGCTGCCGGAGGGGAAAACGCCCCAGCGGTTCGACTTGGGGAAACGCGAGCTGCCGTCGGCACGCACCGAAGCTGTGAAATAATACTTGTGTTTGTAGTTATAGTTGACACGCGCGAGGGCGGAAGCCATGGTCCAGTCACGACGCCATGGCGTAAAATTCTGCATCACACCGGTGTAGATACTTTCCAGCCCAAGGGATTCGTTTTCGATATGGGTGGACCTTGTGCCATGGTAGTCGGCCCTGTCCCCCTGGAAGGTGAGACCTGCCATCGCATCGAAGTTATGGTCTCGGCCGAAGACATGATTCCAGGTGAGGATGTTTTCGTTGATCCATGCGGCATCGCGTGTCCAGGCTATCGTTGCATTGGGTCCGTAACCCACGGGGGACCCGGGGTGCCCGGTGCGCGTGTTGCTGCCGTTGAAATCTTCGTTGCGGCGCTGGTTCAGGGTGTAGCCCGCTGATACGCGAAGTTTCAGTCCTTCCGCCATTTTCCATGTGAAAGCGGCGTTGGCCGTAAGCAGGTCCTGGCGTTTCTTTGAATATTCATTCTGCACCGAAGCGGCAGGATTGAAGCGGAAACCTTCCGTGGCCACCACTTCGTTGTCCACCAGTTCGTTGCGGAATGTATCATCTACAAGTCCGTAACGCAGCGGCCGGGTGGGACGGAAACCCCACACCATATACATGAAGTAGGTGGTAATCACCGATGCAGATGCGGAGGAGGTAGGGGTGATGCCGTTGGTTTCGTTGTAGGAATAGGATGCGTTCACGTCCAAGGTGAGCCTGTCGCCGAATTCCTGGGAAAGGGCGAACTTGCCGGTGTAGCGCTTGTAGTTCGAGTTGATAAGGATACCGTTCTGATCCTGGGAGGAAAGGCTGACGTTGTACATGGTGCCGCTCGCCTTGCTTCCACCTGCCACCGAAACGTTGTAGTTCTGGGAGAGCGCATTGCGATAGACATAATCCTGCCAGTCCACATAGGGTTTGTCTTTGTAGTCTTCCAGGGTGTAACGGTTGTAGGAGAGCACGCCGTTTGCATCGTAATCGGAAAAATAGATGTTGCCGGTGGTGCCGTTTCGGCTCTGCGCCCATTCACTATGCAGGCGCACAAACTCGTAGCCGTCGAGAAGTTCCGTCTTTTTTGCAAGGGTGCTCCCGGTCCACGAGGCGTTGAACGAGACCTTAGGCTTGCCGAGATTGCCCCTCTTTGTGGTGATGACTATGACTCCGTTTGCTCCTCGAGCACCGTAAATTGCCGATGCCGAAGCGTCTTTTAGCACGTCCACCGATTCGATGTCAGCCGGGTTGAGTGCAGCCGCGAAAGAGCTCTCGGTAGGGAATCCGTCTATAACATACAAAGGAGCGGAACTCTGGGTAAGGGAGTTGTTGCCTCGGATGATGATATTCGCTTCGGCGCCAACCTGACCGTCACTCGTGGTAACCACCATTCCGGCAACGCGCCCCTGAAGGGCCTGGTCGAAATTGAGGTTTGTACTCTTAACGATATCATCCATGTTTACCTTGGCAACGCTTCCGGTGAGGTCGCGCCGGGCAACGGAACCGTATCCGATCGACACGACCTCCGCGGCAGAAAGGGTCTCGAACGATTCTTTCATGGTCACGTCCACAGTGCTGCGTCCTGACACCGCTTCCTCCACGTCAGCATAACCAAGACAGGTGAACACCAAAATAGCATCTGCCTTTACGCTTATGGAATAGCGGCCGTCGGTGCCGGCAATGACACCGTTGGAAGTATTGCCTTTTTCGTAAACCGTAGCTCCGGCAACAGGTCCGAAACTGTCGCTCACTGTTCCGCTCACCTTCACCGTCTTGTTCTGGGCGACGGAATTCAGTGCGAGCAGCATCATGAGGGACTGCAGCAGTAGTTTATATATCTTTCCTGTCATCTTCATAATAGGTTATCTGGATGCTCCGTATCCGGCAAAGGCAGCGTCAACCGTAAAGTTGCCGGTAACATGAGGCTTGCTGTCCACGAAGGGGAAGGTTTCTCCCATATTGTACCACTGCCCGCTTCCTATATTGGTGTCCGTATTGTCTTCAGAATAGATATAGTTGGGAGCCTTTGCGACACGCAGGAACCATCCGGCACCTTTGTTTCCCTCTGCCACTGTGCGTTCCGTGGGATCGCCTCCAAGGGCACGGACATACACTATCGAACCGGACTGGGCCCAGGAAAGGTTGCCCTTGATATTGATGCTCTCCGTCACATTTCCTATCTGGATCATCCCCTGATTGGTTACATTGTAGAAGGTATTGTGGTCGAACACCACGGTTTTATAAGAGGCCGAAGGGTTGTTTTCCTTATAGTTTCCGCTATCCCAGCCTATCACATAGAAGGCTTCGGGCGCATCGTTGTAGATGATATTGTTACGCAGGACAATGCTCTCGCCCTGGAAGTTAACGGGAGTGTTGATGGTCCAGCTCCGGTGCACGGAATAAGGCGCTGTTACCACATGATAGTCACTATCTACCATTACGAGGTTCTTGACTCCGCTTATGGCGCGGTTGACGAAGAGCCTGGTATGGTTCACGAGGCAGCCGTCGATCACAAGAGCGTCGAGGTCGCCACTCGGCATATAGAAAGCATATCCGGTAAAGCCGTCAGCCCAGGCAATTTCTACGTTCTTGTATGCAACCACTCCACCCACTGCAGGGGTAAATGCTCCACCAATACTGAGTTTGGAACGCACGCCGGGCTCATTTCCAATCACGAAGCAGGCCGTTCCCACTGCTGCCTCCTGGAGAGCCGCAACGCCTGCAGGCACAAAGTTCACACCTGGCAGCACGTTGGGTTCGGATGCAGAAAGCAGGTGGCCGTCACCGTATGCGGACTTGTTTATGGAAAGACCTCCTACGTTGATGGTATTGCCAGCCTGGTATGCCTCGTAGAGGTTGCTGAAAGCCGTGGTGGAAACGGTAAGGCGTGCCATGCCTCCTACGCCTTCCGCATTGGAAGGAACCACGAAGAGACTGTATTTCGTTTCGGCAAGCAGGTCGCCGAATACAAGTTCGGTGGAAGTGCCGTCGGTGCCGTATGCAAGCACATCCTCGGCCGAAGGCGAAAGGGTCGAAGCCTCCTGGAAGATGTATTTCCAAGACGATGCATTCTCGAGTATCACCCTGAAGGTGATTGACGACGCGGTGGTGGCCCCGCAGACTATTCCCGCAGCGGCAACCTCTCCGGCATACACCATTCCCTCGAGATATACCCTTACCTTGGATACGGTGGAGAAGCCGTTGGACGAGAAAGCTATCACGGAAACGTCTTTGCGTGAATCTGCGATGGATGCTTTGGTGAAGTCGGACTCCTTGGGAGCCGTAACGCTCAGGATGCCAAGAGCGGAAAGGGTGGCGTTCCACATGGGAGGGGCGACCACAGTTGCATCGGCGACGCCTTTGCTCTCCACACTGAAGCTCTTGGTTTCACCCCATTTGAAGGTCTGATCTCCCTCGTCTGCAATAATCCTGAAGAGGAATCCTCCTACTATAGGGACATTGTATTTCTGTCCGTTCTTCAGGGTAAGGACAAGGGTTTCACCGGTAATCTCCACATTGGCAAAATAGGAATCCTCGGTAACATTGTCCGCCACGGCTTTTACCGGACTGCCGTTCGCGTCAAGCACACGGACCGCACCGCGGCCATCGCTGTAATCCACGGTCCAATATCCGGATGCATCCACTCCGAATTTTGGCGTCACTCCGTCAATTCCGAGGCCACGTACCATTTTATCGTTCTGAAGCAGATACTGCGCACCCGCGCCGTCCTGATAATCAACCATCCAGTTCCCCTGAGCATCTAGCGAAAGCAGAGGAGCCTTACCCATGCCCACGCTGCCCTGGTTCAGCACTATCTTGTCGCCATTTGCAAGGGTTATGGTATAGATGCCACCGGCTTCCTGCACATCACTGATGGTATTGCCTTCGGCGATGGCCTGAAGGGCGACGACGTTGTTGTTGAGACCTTCTATGACCGCTTCCAGAGCAGTTACCCTGGATTCGAGATTGTCGATCCTCTCTGAAATCTCTGAGGTATCGGTGCAGGCCGCCATCATAAGCATGGCAGCCGTGGCACCTGTCAATATATATTTTGCTTTCATATTCTTCTGTTATAAAGATTTCACCTGCACCCAGTCAACATCAATCTGTCCGGGGAGTTCGTCGTCCGACACGGGCCCCGGCCATTCGCCGCCCATGGCTATGTTCATGATCAGCACCCAGTCGTCTTCGAAGAAGGTCCAGTTGCG
>CACXHM010000206.1 GCA_902767465.1 uncultured Bacteroidia bacterium | reverse complement strand
TTTTGGCCGACACTTCCACCGTCTTGCGCACGACATTCACGGTGGATGAGGTATCCTTCAGGAGTTCCAGCGTAAAAGACTGTGCTCCGGCCTCGATGAGAGGCTCTGCATCCCAAATGAGGCCTATGCCCGTGTCGTGGGACGTAGTTTCGTCGTATTGGAGCGATTCCGGCGCAATGTGCGGAAGCGGATCAGCTTCAGGGGTCTGCTTTTCTTCTGTGCAGGCAAACGGAACAAAGGCCGATGCCGCCAGAACGAATAATATAAGGTGCTTTTTCATACGCTTAGAATGTCTTCAGCCAGTTTTGTAAAGAAGATGGATAGTCCGACCATCCGGAAGTGGCATGTCCGCCCGTATCATGGGGCCGTATCTCGCAGCTCACGCCTTTCGCCTTCAGGGCCTCGCCCATAGGAACGCCGTTGTACTGCTGGGGAACCGTATAGTCGTCGAGCGAATATGCGAGATATGTCCTGGGAGTATCCGAAGCGACAAGTTTATAGACGGTATATGCATCTACGAGTTCCTTCGAAGGGAGCGGACCCAGGAAGTATTTGGCGGAGCCGTCGTGGGTAGAGCCGTCATCCATGTTGATCACAGGATACAGCAGGATTTGAAAATCCACTTTTTCCTTGTTGTAAGCGGCAGTAACTCCCGCCAGATGTCCGCCGGCGGAACGTCCTGCGACGCCTACCATGGAATAACCGCCGAATTCAGAGGCATGCTCGCGCATGAAGTCCACGGCATCTTCGGCATCCTGCATGGGGCACCAGTACTTTCCTCGAAGGTCCCCGATTGGAAGACGGTAATAAAGCGTAGCTACCGTGTATAGATCGGAAGGATACTCCGTTGCCGTCGGCTTGCCGGAAGACAGTTGCTCATAGCCGCCTCCCGGATAGAAGACCACCGCCTTGGAAGCGCCTGCTGCTACCTGATGAATCACCAGCGAGTCCGCGGCATTGGAAAGATGAACCACCGTCTGCCCGGCTCCGTTTACTGACTGACCGGGAATCATGACATAGCGCAGGTCGTGGCTCAGGAGCGCAGGGTTGGAAGATACGATTTCCAACGGAAGCACATAGGCATTCTTCCTGGCAGCCTTCACGACATTTTCGCGTTTGATCTTGAGAACGATCCGGGCCGACGACTGCCCGGCTGCCATGGTTACGCTGTCCACCTTGTACATAGACGAGGGAAGAACCAGGGTCTGGGCGTCATATTTGGCGTTGAATTCATTCACATAGGTACTTGTGCCGGCCGGCACCGAGAGAACGCATTTGACATCCTCTTTCAACGGGACAGGGTTTCCTGCATCGTCGCGGTTCACGATTTCGAAGGTGTACTCCCCTCCCGGAACGAACACCCGGGGGTCGGATCCGGAAAAATGCAGAGTATAGGCATACTGCGTGGCTGTCTTTGCCGGCGGGACTGTAGGGTCGGATTTATTGCAGGCCGCAAGGACAAGCATTCCCGACACCACAGAAACAATTGTTTTGATCAGTGTCATAGATTATATACTGGATTGATTTTTAATTCATACAAACTGGCTCTTGAGCCGGCGAAGTTGACGTAATACCTGTCTCCGACCACGAACATGTCTTCACTTTCGCTTGAGAGAGGAATGGTAACATAGCCCTGGAACACACAGTTCCAGTCATAAACCATGAGTCTGTTCTCTCTGGGAGTACCGGAACCGGGGCTCAAAGGAAAATAGGTATAGAGTTCATCGCAACCTGCCCCCTGGCGAACGAATGGGGAATCCGCACGGTAGCCGTGAAGGAGAGGGTTTAGATCTACATCGGTCACATACATGTTTACGCCGCTGCGAAGGATGAAGTTCCGGCGTGTGGCGTCGTATCCGATGGCCGTTATCTTCTTAATGGCTCCCGTTTCATCGGTAAACTGCACCCTGTCCACCTCTTTTAGGGTTTTGGCATCGAGCCGCACTATGTCGTCGAAATTATTCGTAAGGGAATAAATGTATCCGTTTTCATCACAATAAGTAAGGGAATTCACATGGTTTCCCACATAAGGGGCGGACGTAGCCACATGTGAAACGTCGGACAGGAGACTCTTCACAATCACGCAGTTCACCCCGGAATTGGCAGTACCGTTGGGAGCGCTGTCGGTGAAACCGGTATAGAAATAGGTGCCATCGCTGCATCCCCCCTGGCTGTTTCCGAAACCGCTTACGGAAACTGTCCTTCCCACCAGCACCGGAGTTACGCTGATCCTGCCGGGCCCAAACGGAACCAGGTCTCGGATGCAGAGATTGTGTCCGAGGGTTCGTACGAATGCATCATCCTTTCTGAAGGAGAGTCCGTCCGTATTCGAAAGTCTGGAGAGCACAAGGGTATCGAACTGGTACATGGCGTAGCACGTGAGCGCTTCATCGGCTCCGCCCAGAGTCACAAACCGGTTGTCGTTACCATAGAAGGCCATACCGCATGAAAGGTCTGGCAACGATGCAAGGAATTCAGCAGAAGCGGCTCTCGATGTATTCCCCAGCAGAATCTCAGGACCGGCCGGAGGATCCGAGTCGTCCTTTACATCCAAGTCCGCTCCGGTAGCTGCGGCAATGGCAGCGGCAAGATTCTGTGCGCCCTGTTTCATGTATTTGGATGCCTTTTGAGGATATACAATGGAATAATCACAAATATTGTTATCGATGCCGGACATGCCAGACATATCCACAATGCAGGCTCTACGGACCTGTACCGGGCCCGCTTTCGCTGATTTCAGCAACTTTCCGCCAGAATTCTTTATACCAAATTCCAGCGCAGGATACTCTCCGCACGGCACCGGAACAAGAAAAGACATGGTAGCGGCCTCCTTCTGATGCGGAAAGATGAGAGTGACGGTGTTCCCGGACGAACTCTCAACCGTGCGCAGGCTGTCCGCACCGGAAAGAGAGACAGGAAAATTTCCGACAATACGCCGGCCTGCTGCTGTTACATAGAACTGGGAGGCGTCAACGGGGATATCGTAAACAATAAAACGCAACAGACCGGCAACCTGGCGAAAAGCTATTGAGGACGCGTCCTTCCCGAATGTAGCGATCATGGGAGCCCTCACCTCGTTTCCGGAAACAGAAAAACGCGCCGGGAGGCTGAATTCAATGACGCCGTCCCCCACCGCATGGTCTCCTTCCGGAAAAGCAGCAAGGCA
>CACXHM010000205.1 GCA_902767465.1 uncultured Bacteroidia bacterium | reverse complement strand
CGTTTCCCAGAACCTCACACTGAAAGTAACATTATAGCAAATATGAAAAGAATTCTAAGTTTGGCGCTGATTTCACTGCTTGGCCTGTCTGCAACGACACAGGCAGCAGGGCGCGACTGGCTTGCAAGCGATTTCGGAGCCGTAGCAGACGGGCAGACACTCAATACCCGGGTTCTACAGGCGGCAATTGACCATGTAAACGCCAATGGCGGAGGGAGGCTTGTGCTGAAAGGCGGTGATTTTGTAACGGGGAGCATCTGGCTCAAGTCCGGGGTCACCCTGCATATAGAACAGGGCGCACGTCTTCTCGGATCACTCAATCCCTGGGACTACGTCAAAGATCCCGATGCCCACTGGACAGCGCTGCTGTTCGCAATCGAACAGAACAATATCGCCGTTACCGGTGAAGGTGAAATCAACTGCCGCGGTTTCCAGGTAGCAACCAAAGGCGTTGATTACTGTCACCTGGGCCTCATTGAAGACCGGCTGGGACTGGACCGCCTGAGCGAGACACTCCGACCCGAGAATATTCATTTCTACAAATGCGACGCAGTCACCGTAAAGGGCATTACGCTCCGCGATCCCGCCAGCTGGAACCAGCAGTACGACAAATGCCGCAACATCCTGGTAGACGGGGTGAAGGTAGATGCAAAATGCTATTGGAACAACGACGGTATCGACATTGTGGACTGCTGCAATGTGATTATCAGGAACTGCGATTTCGACGCTGCAGATGACGTTTACTGCTTCAAGAGCCACAACAAGGACGGTGTTTCAGAAAACATTCTGGTGGAGAACTGCCGAGGACGCAGCAGCGCCAACGGCATCAAATTCGGCACCTATACCCTTGGCAAATTCAAGCATTTCCGCTTCAAGAATATCGAGATTTACGATACCTACCGCTCTGCCATAACCATTGCAAGCGTTGACGGAGCATCTATCGAAGACGTGGAAATCGACGGGCTGCGCAGCATTCATACCGGCAACCCCATCTTCATCCGTTTCGGATCCCGCCGTCCCGGTGACTCCCCCTGCCTCAAGGACATCGTCATCAAAAACATGTATGCGGAAGTTCCCTTCGACAAGCCCGATGCCGGCTATATGTACGAAGGTCCGGTGGAAGACCTGCCCCGCAACGTCTGTCCCAGCGGAATTCAGGGAAGCCCCAACCTCCGCATCCAGAACGTGCGTCTGGAGAACGTGGAGATAGTCTATCCGGGCAAAGCCGATGCAAACTATGCATACCGGGGTTCGTCAAAGGCCGAACTCGAAGCCATCCCCGAACTGGAGAAAAGTTATCCGGAGTTTTCAAATTGGAAAGAACTCCCCGCATGGGGATTCTATATCCGCCATGCCGACGGCATAGTGATGGATAACGTACGCATCTCGGTAGCGGGAACCGACTATCGTCCTGCAATAGTTGCAGACGATGTGAAGGGGCTGACCCTCAAGGGAGTGAAGATTACCCAGGACAGCGCCCAGAAAGGCAAGAAACAGATAGTGACCAACAACGTAAAGAATTACAAGAACCGCAAGTAATGAAAAAGATATCAGCGATATTCGTGGCGGCACTGCTCTGCATGAGCGCGTTTGCCCAGAACAAGGAATATAAGACATCCTACTTCGGAATCAAGAGCAACGGCCTCATCGACAATACCACAAGCATACAAAAAGCCATCGACTGGATTGCCGAAAAAGGCGGCGGCACCCTCACTTTCAGCGTCGGACGCTATCTTACAGGAGCAGTTTATCTCCGCAGTGGAGTAAACATCAGGCTGGATGCGGCGGCAGATATCATCGGCTCGGGCAACATCCACGATTATAATGGAGAAAAAGCCATCTTCAACGGCATAGGTGTCGAAAATGTGACAATTTATGCAACGCGTGGAAACGGTGTAATCGACGGCCGTGCGGATCTGGTACAGCAGAGCTACGCCGACCAGAAATCCAAAGGATACATTTCCGATGCCACTCCCCTTCCGGCCCTGCTCTATTTCAAGGACTGCAAGAACATCAAACTCAAGAAGGTCCTTTACCGCAATCCGGCATCCGAAGGAGAGTGGTATATCTCCGAGAACAGTTCCGTCAGCGCTGAAGGCTGCTTTACCGACACCCGTAAATAGTTTGGCCGTGAATTACAAAATACGCTTCATTGGCAGGATTCTGGCAGCGGCTATGCTGCTCTCTGGCGGAACGGCAACGGCAGCCACCGCCGAAAAAGCATGGCAGGCCAGATGGATTTCCCGCTCATACTGCCCCGGAGAGCCCAACACCTGGATAGCATTCCAGAAAAAAGTGGACCTTGGGGCGGTTCCCGCATCGGTTCCTGCACGAATAGCTGCCGACAGCAAGTATTGGCTTTGGATCAACGGAGAAATGGTGGTGAACGAAGGCGGTCTCAAGCGTGGTCCCGCCCCCGGCGACGGCTACTACGATACCGTAGATATCGCACCCTTCCTTAAGAGCGGAAAGAACATGATATCGGTTCTTGTCTGGTATTTCGGGCGTGTAGGCTTCAGCCACATGGGAAGCGGCATTCCCGCAATGATCTTCGAGGCCATTGGAGATGGTGTACGCATCGTTTCCGATGAAAGCTGGGACGCCTGCCAGCATTTCGCGTACGGAACGGCATCCGGCAAGGTGCCCAATTACCGCCTGAGCGAAAGCAACGTGCGCTACGATGCAAGACGCTTCAACCAGAACTGGTTCGAGGGCAGCGGTAAAAAGATGGGCAGCGCCACCGAACTGAACATAGAGCCCGGGCAAGCGCCTCTCGGAAGACTCATTCCCCGCCCCATCCCCCTCTGGAAAGACTATGGGCTGAAGGATTATGAAGACGTGCGCCGCAGCGGAGACACTCTCATCTGCACCCTACCGTACAATGCGCATTTCTCTCCATATATGGAGCTGGAAGCTCCTGCCGGCAAGCTGATCGGGCTGCATACCGACCACGATGTTGTGACAGGTGCGAAATGCGTGCATGGCGAATATGTCACCAAAGCAGGAAAACAAAGCTATGAGCATCTGCCCTGGCTTAACGGACAGTACATGTACTACATTGTGCCCGAAGGAGTTACCGTAAGCAAAGTACAGTTCCGCGAAACCGGTTACGATTGCAGTTTCAGCGGCTATTTCAACTGCGACGATCCACTTTTGAACGAGTACTGGCAGAAAGCACAGCGCACCCTCTACGTGTGCATGCGCGACACCTATATGGACTGTCCCGACAGGGAAAGGGCGCAATGGTGGGGCGATGAAGTTCATGAACTCACCGAAGCCTTCTACGCCCTCAGCCCGTCTTCGTGGGCTCTTGCCCGCAAAGGCATTCTGGAACTTGCCGCATGGGCCGGTCCTGACGGATCAATGTACGCTCCCGTTCCCTGTTCAAACTGGTTCAAAGAACTTGCTCAGCAGAGCCTCGCATCAGTCGGCTGGTACGGGTTCCACAACTACTGGTTCTACAGTGCGGATGACTCGTTCATCGAAGACATCTACCCTGCACTTCACAGGTATCTTCACGAAAGCTGGCAGACCGATGCAGACGGTCTCCCGCTGGAACGCACCAAGGGATGGAACTGGGCGGACGCCGGGGAAGATATCGACAAAGTAGCCATGCTGCACCCGTGGTACTATCTCGCGTTGAAGGGAGAAAGGGAATTTGCACTGCATCTTGGAAAGGCAGCGGATGCCGAAGAAGATGCACGCATGATGGAACGGATAAAAGAATCCTATAACCGGCTTTTCTGGAACGGCAGTTTCTATCGCACTCCGGGTTACGAAGGGCCTGCAGACGACAGGGCGCAGGCAATAGCGGTAGTATCGGGGATAGCCGAAGCCGACAAATACGCACAAATAGCCAAAGTGCTGGACGAGCGTCGGGAGGCCGAGACGTATATGATGCGATACGTGATCGACGCCTTCTATATCATGGGCATGCCCGACAAGGGACTGGAGCGTCTGCGCGACTATATTCCCGAGGTGATGAATGACTACAGCACCCTTTGGGAGCATCGTGGCTGCAAGAACACAAATAACCATGCGTGGAGCGGGCATGGCATAATCCTGGCGGGCCAGCGCATCGCAGGTATTGAACCGCTGGAACCGGGTTTCCGGGTCTTCAGCGTAAAACCGCAAATGGGCACGTTGAAAACAGTCAATTGCGGCCTTGAAACTGCCTATGGAATGATTGAGGTAAACCTGCTGCGAAAAGGCAGACGTATTAACGCCAGCATTTCAGTGCCGGAAGGCACATCGGCATCAGTCACCGACTCACGCGGCAGGCAGCTGCAACTCGCCCCCGGCACTCATAAGGTCTCGTTGTAGGCCAAGCCTCACAGGAGTCCGCTTTTAAAAGACCTGCCACCCCCGGCCAGGGGGAGGGCGCCCTTCAGGGAGGGGGTCTTAAAAGCGGACTCCTGTGAGGCTGATGTATTATCAATAAAGGACCACCGGACCTATCAGGCCGGAGGGCTTGAGGGGCGTACCGCGACGGATTACGAAACGCTGGGCATTGCGGTTGTCGGTAAGAGTGCGCATATAATTGCTCATCAGCGTGGTAACCTTCACTTCTATCACATTCTCCCCCGTCTTCAAAAGGCCGGAGACATTCAGCACTGCGTTTCCATACCAGTGGAGTCCCGCCGGCTTCCCATTGATCTTCACCTCAGCGATGTTTCCGACCTTGCCAAGGGAAATATACTTAGGAAGTTCCCCTTCAACATTCACCCGTGAAGTGTAAACGGCAGTGCCCATAAAGCCCTTATACTGCTCCATATCCTTCAGGTCCTGAAGTTCACTCATATGGCATGGTTCAACGCCCGGAACCTCGGGATTGTCGAACACTACATCCCAGTCCCGGACTTCCATGCCGCCCGATGGCATAGGAACGGGTTTCCATTCAGGAGCGCTTCCGCCCATCTTGTTAAACATGAACACGAAGCTCTCCGAAGGACCGAAGTCGAAATGAAGCCGGCCGTCGGCAGGAATATTCAAAGCATATCTGTTGCCGTCTGCCGGATTGTAGAGCCAGGCCCTGCGTCCACGCGTGACCGATGCAGGGAACACGATGTCGGTGGACTTGCCCTCAATCCTGCTCGCATTCACAAACAGGTAGAACAGGCTTCCGTCATCCATCTTATAGTGGTTCTGAAGGAGGAACCGGTCGGGGCGAGACACAGTAACGTAGCCAGGGAGGGAATATTCTTTGGCTATGTCGGCATACCACTCCAGAAAACGGTCTCCCTCGGGTTTTGGCAGGAGAATGAAACGGCCCGTAGCACGGAGTTCATCGACGATTGCGGCGATGCGCGCATCGCGGGATTCACTGTCAGACATTCCAACCGACCTTTCGGGCATAGCCTCAATGCAGAACACCCGGCCTCCGCCAAGCACGAATTCACGTATTTTCTCCATTGCCTCCACAGTGGTTCCCCGCACCTCGACCAGAAAGAGGTCGCTATACTTTCGCGGCCCGTAGCAGAGTTTGCCGTCTTTAATGGTGGAGCCTGCAAGAATCCTCTCCGAAACGTAATCCGCACCTCCGCCGTTCTTATGGATGGCTTCCCACACAAGGGAAGTATATGGCACGTTCAATTTCACCGGGAACGGTTCTGTCTGCACACCCATGGTTGACCATAAGTCTGCATTTGCCGGCAGGATTGCAATGTCGGCCTGCATGTCGGCGTTGCGCACAAGAGCACCAAGCCGGGCGCGGTAATCGTTCAAAAGTCGGAAATACGGCCACCAGGTGTTCTTTTCGTTATAGTAGCTGCCGTACTGGACCCATCCGGGGAAGGGAGCCTCCTTCGGAGAATAGTTGAATCCGTGCCACACCGAATGGGTGATGCCGGAGATGCAGCTCATGTCGGATCCCACCTTCAGGTATTCAAGAGAGGTGGAGAACACGTTATAGGTATTGGTCATCTCCTCGCAGCTCACCAGGCGCTTGCCGGTCAGATGCGCAGCTGAAGAAACGTACTTGTCTATCATGGTGTAGGCGCGGCCCCGGCGGTAATCCTCATCGCCCATTTCCTCTCCTACTACATGGCGCAGCCAGTTGGTGGTCCAGGACTCCCCTTCCGGGATATCCACCATCATGGAAGACTCTTCGATAAAGAATCCGCATCCGTAGGCCTGGGCGCGGGAAAGCACTCCATGCTCATTTGCCCACTGCCTGTACACTTTAAAGAAACGTTCTTCCAGCAGCTCCGCCTTGGTGAGTTCGAAATCATACCGGGCACGATTAACCTGCTGCTGGAACTTCTCGCCCTTGGCGCAGCCGTAGTTGAAGTCCTCCACCTCTCCGAGGCGGCGCAGCTTGAACATGGTAAAAGGCAGCCACGGGAGGATGTCATAGCCCCTGCGGGCCTTGAACTGTTCGGCGAAATCCCCCGTCCAGTTAGCGCCCTCCAGTTCCATGCTGTCAACAAAAAAAGCACGCAGATACTGGGAGACGGGGCCCAGACGGCCCTCTATCCTGTTGGTCATCCTGTCGAGATACCTGCGGACGGCATCGGCGTTCATGTGGTCGAGAATGGGGCCGGCCGCACCGGGAGCGCCGTTAATGACGCTGGCGAAGGAATTGTACTTCACCATATAATACACCTGCCAGTTGCCGGATGGGACTTTCATCTTGAGCACTCCGTTACGCACCCTGTCGGTCACGTCCACGGCTTCGGAAAGGTCGTTCACCGGATCGGGGACGAGCAGCGCCCTCAGCAGTTCCGGACTGCGGCGCGGATTGGGAATTGTCACCTTGGGATCCAGTTCCTTGAAAACATGGAAAGTGCTTTTCTCATAAAGGGTACCGCCTGTCGCCTTGTCGCAAAGGGTGAGAATTACCGACGCCCTGTCTTCCGGAGCAAGGGTCTCCGCCCCGAAGGGCCATCCGGACCCGACGATCAGGTCGCAGGTCATGCCCAGTTTACCTGCCTCGTCAAAGGCAACGGCAAGCATGTCTATCCACTCGTCGCTGAGCCATGTCAACGTCTTTTTACCCACGGTATCGCCTGCCCTGCCCGGGAAGGAGATGGGGTTGATTTCCACTCCGGCAATTCCTGCATCCTTCAGCAGACGGAGTTCACGCCGGATCTCGGTTTCGTCCACCCGGTCTCCGTTCCACCACCAGCGCACATAGGGCCGGTAGGCGTCGGAAGGATTGTGAAATGCCTGCCATACTGCTTTGGAAGAGGTTCCCTGGGAGGGCAAAGCCAGCAGGATGGCTGTCAGCGCAATCAGTATTCTTTTCATTTATCCACGTGCTTAACTGGTGCGGGCTTGTCGGAAAAGATATTGATGGTATCGATAACCATGTTGATGTCGTCCGGCTTGTTGGTCCATCGGACCGAGACCTTGTGCTGCCCGAGAGGCAGGTTCCATATACAGCAGAGTTCGCGCGTCTGGCCGTTGCCTGCGGTAGGAAGCTGCACAGTCTTGTAGAGACTTCCGTCGACATATACCTCGACATTGGCCTCATAGTCTTTCACATTATAGGGCTTTGGAAGGGTGAAATGGTATGACAGCACGGCTCCTTTGCCTTCGAAGGTGTATTCTCCCATCTTCCACGGTGTCATCTTGATATCCTTCTTAGCCACAGGCCAGTGCCCTTCGAAACTCTGCTCCAGACGCACTGCGCGTGGTTTCTGGGTCTTGATGGTGACGCTGGCGCCTTCTGTGCTGCCGCCGTTGCGCTCTATTACCTGAAGCGCCTGCTTCAGACTCATCTTGTATGCACGGTTGAGGGAGATGTCGGTGTATTTGAAGTCAATGTCCTCAACTTCATATATGGGAGTCTTCCAATAAGCAGGAATCTTGTTGAACCCGAGGATGGTTCCAAGAATGCCGCCGGCAGATGCAGGGTTGCAGTCAGAATCGTATCCGCAGCGGGTGGAGATATCGATGGTACGGTAGAAGTTGCCCTGTCCGTAAAGCAGGCCGATTATGATATAGGCACTGTTGATTACGGCGTCGATATTGAATGCCGAGTTGAAGCCGCTCGGGCAGCCGATGTCGAAGCCATAGCGTTCGTTCGTGAGCGCCCAGGTGATGTGCCAGTCATCGGGGTATTTTTCCCACCATCCGATGACATCCGACATGCACTTGTAGTATTTGCTTTGCGAAGGGATGGTCTTAAGGGCTTCCCTTACGATGAAAGGAATATCGTCCGTAACAAATGCCAGCGCATACATTGCCGCCACGTACACTCCGCCATACCATCCGTCGCCATAGTTCATGATATGGCCTATCTCATCGGTGTAGTCTACGGCTGTATTGATCATCCCCGGAGACATTATTCCGGCATAGTCCGCCTCGATCTGGAAATCAATATCATCGGCATGGGCATTGTTGATCCATGATCCAGATTCGGGAGGCATGATGCCATGAAGGATGTTGTACCTTGCCTGAAGATTGGCATGCCAAAGGGGATATCCCGCATTTGCAAAAGCCTTTGCAAACGACTCGACGGGAGCGTCAAGCCCCTCCCTGTCGAAAACCTCGACAAAAGTAAGGTCCATATACACATCGTCATACAGGCCGGGAACATGGTCATACCACCATTTTATAAGATGTTCATTCCAGTCGATGGTGTACTCAGAGGGAATAAAACTGGAGAACTTGAACTCCGTGGGTCCGCCGTAGGTGCATCCTATGACCTGCCCTGCCCACGCCCCGCGGATCTTGTCCTGCAGGGTCTGCTTGCTTATGGTCACCTGTTCCGGGAGTACGGTTTTCTTCTTTGCCTTCGAAGCGGCAGGAAGGCAATTCGCCACCAGCAGCATTATGCCGGCAGCGACAAAAAGTGTATTACGCAGTTTCATTTTTTTGGTCATTACAACACAAAGATAAGAAAAGCCCGGCATAAAGCCGGGCCTTTCTTCAAAAAATTAAAGTATTGCCGAAAAAATCGCTGCTAAAAAGATCTGAAACCGTCTCATATCGTTTGTCTTAACATTTTCTACATCAAAGATGCACGGTCCCGGCGTTTCGTTGCAGCATTTTTAAAAAAACAGATTATTTGTAAAGGAAGCGCTTGATGCTCATTTTGGGAGTCTTCTCGAATGGCTGGAGCACCACTTCCACTTTGGCAATCTGGCTATAGCCCGGAAGATGCCTGTTCGCGCCGCGGCGTACCTGTTCGGGGATATCGGAAACTGCCTCTTCATCGAGCCCTGCCTTCTTGATGGCATCGGCATCGAGATAAACCAGGGCTACGAGCTTGCCGGCACGGTCCACCACAACGCTCTCTGCAACAAAAGGACGCTGATTGACGGCGGCTTCCACCTCTTCAGGGTAGATATTCTGACCGTTCGCTCCCAAAATCATGCTCTTTGAACGTCCGCGGATGAAAATGTTGCCCGCAGCATCGATAGTGCCAAGATCTCCGGTATGCAGATACCCGTCGGAGGTGAACACTGTCGAATCCGCCTCAGGGTACTTGTAGTATCCGCTGCAGACATTCGTTCCCTTTGCCTGGATTTCGCCGGCGATATGCTCCGGATCTTCTGAATCGATCCGCACGTCAGCACAGTCGACGGCCTTCCCGCAGGAGCCCATGGCATAATCGGAGGGATGTTCGTAGGCAAGTAGCGGAGCGGCTTCTGTCATACCGTACCCGACGGTATAAGGAAGCTTGATTTTCTTGAAGCAATGTTCCACCTCGGGATTGAGGGCCGCGCCGCCCATTACGAACTCGCGGACCTTGCCTCCGAATGCGGAAAGAAGTTTTTCACCCACCTTTTTATAAATAACGCCATTGATTCCGGGAACAGCGGTAAGCACCTTCATATACCATTTCCCAAGCACGGGCTTGATGGAAGACTTGTAAACCTTCTCAAGCACAAGCGGGACGGTAATCACTATATAGGGCTGCACTTCCTGCATGGCTTTCAGCAGCAGTGATGGGGAAGGTGTCTTGCCAAGATAATATACGGTGACTCCGCTGATAAGCGGATAGAGGAATTCATAGGTAAGGCCGTATATATGTCCCATAGGAAGCATGGAGACGATATTGTCGTCGTTGTTGCAGGGAATGTAGCGCTGACCGAAATCGATGGTGGCGCTGAAGCACTCGTAGCGGAGCATGACTCCCTTGGGATTGCCGGTTGAACCGGATGTGTAGTTGATGACCGCAAGGTCGGTATCATTGTCTGTGGGATACTTGACTTTGGAGGCATCGAAACCGTCGGGGAACTTTGCGGCGAAACGCTCATCCAGGCTGGTATAAGCGGCCATGAGTGCCTCATCCTTTCCCCACAGGGGCATGAAATCGCTGAGGCTGATGACGTAGCGCAGCTTAGGCATTTTCGAGACGTCCAGTTTTTCGAAGAGTTCCGGATCGGTGAAGAGGACCGTGCTGTCGGAATGGTCGGTAAGGCGCTCAACCG
>CACXHM010000204.1 GCA_902767465.1 uncultured Bacteroidia bacterium | reverse complement strand
CGGGAGTAGTTGAATGCCTTGACGTCCGCTATCTTTCCCAGTTCGGCAAAAAGACTGCCATTGAACTGGGCGACACCGCCCCTGTAGGGGTGGAACGTGGACAGGATGGCTATTTTCAAATTATTTGCTTTCTTTCGCTTTGGTCTTTACGTAAGCTTCGTTGAGACCTGCGAGGATGTCATCGGTGATGTCGAGCGATTCATCTGCGACTGCAACGGGAGCAGGAAGGACGGCGCCCTGTGTGCTGAGGATCATTGCATATTGTTTCTCGGCATTGTAACTGTCGAGGAACGTCTTGATGGCATCGGCAATCTGGTTAAGCATAACCTGCTGTTCCTCAGCCATTTCCTGCTGCTTTTGCGAGGCATACTGCTGGAAGTTGTTCTGCTGCTCCTGCAGTTTCTGTCCCTGGACTTCGGCTACGCTTCTGGTAAGCAGGCCCTTGTCTATCTTGTTCTGGAAGTCTTTGACGTCCTTTTCGAGTTTGTTGCCACGGCGGTTGATTTCCTGCTGGATGCTGTTCACCTTTGTTTCCACGACGGAGCGGAGGTCGTTGGCCATATCGTATTCATCGAGCACGCGGTCGAGGTTGAAATAGACGATGGCACCTGCGGCGGGACCGGCAGCGGTTTCCTCGTTCTGGGTTTCGGTTGTTTTTTGAGCGTTATTGCAAGATGCGAGGGTTGCGCAGATTGCAGCGGCGCAGAAAATGGAAAGGATTTTTTTCATATCAGTGATTTAATTGTTTTTCACAAAATGCAAAGTTAGTCAAAATATTCTAAATGCATGCCAGATATTCCTTGATGGTGCGTTCCAGCCCGAGATACAGGGCATCGCAGATGAGGGCGTGCCCTATGGAAACTTCCGCCGTCCATGGAATCGTGCGCAGGAAGTAGGAAAGGTTCTCCAGGTTGAGGTCGTGTCCGGCGTTGACTTCGAGTCCGGCATCTTTTGCAGCCTGGGCGGTGCGCAGATAAGGGGCTATTGCGGCCTCCCGGTCTTCGCGGTAACGGGCGGCATAGGCTTCAGTATAGAGTTCGATGCGGTCGGCACCGCATTCGCGTGCGGCAACGGCCATTTCGGGTTTTGGATCGATGAAGATGGAAACACGTATTCCCTTGGTATGGAATATTTTGCAATATTCGCACAGTTGCTCGCGGCATGCGATCGTATCCCATCCTGCATTCGATGTGATGGCGTCGTGTGCGTCGGGAACCAGAGTTACCTGATCGGGCACGGTTTCCAATACAAGCGAACGGAAGGATTCCGGGGTGGGATTGCCTTCGATGTTGAATTCGGTGTGCAGCAGAGGGCGTATTTGCCGGACATCCGAATAACGGATATGACGTTCATCGGGGCGCGGGTGTACGGTGATCCCCTGTGCTCCGAAACGTTCGCAGTCGAGCGCAGCTTTTGTTACGTCGGGCACGTTGCCGCCCCGTGCGTTGCGCAGGGTGGCTATTTTGTTTATGTTAACGCTCAGTCTTGTCATACGAATACAAAAGTAGCAAAATCCGCGGAAAATTATAAAAATATGTTAAATTTGTAAACTATTTATGAAGATTGGCTACTACATAAAGAAAGCCGCCCTGGAGAACGATTCCAGAATAGAGGATATTCTTGCGCAGCTGGAGCGTGGAGGGGTTGCCTCATATCGTATCCGCTGCTGTTCTTGCGTTCAGCCGGGCACTGCCATGATGCTTAGTTTCGGTGGTGACGGCACGTTTCTCAGCGCTGCGCACATCGTTGCTGAGGCCGGCCTCCCCATTTTGGGCGTGAACCTTGGACGCATGGGCTTTCTTGCAGCCAATAAGCCTGGGACGGTCGCCGGCGATATCCTCAGTGGCGCCTGGACGGTGGAGAATCTTGACATGCTGAAGGTGGACTGCGGCAATCTGAACATTCCTGATTTCTGGCCTTATGCAGTAAACGAACTCAGCCTGCACAGGGATACGGCTGAAATGCTTGGTGTGGACGTGCAGGTTGACGGAAAGCCGCTGCCTACATATTGGGCGGACGGTGTGCTCGTGGCTACCAGCGCCGGAAGCACGGCATACAGCCTGAGTGCCGGAGGCCCCATCTGCCTTCCCGCAGCTCCCGTGCACCTGATTACTCCTGTAGCACCGCACAACCTTAACCTGAGGCCGTTGGTCGTACCGGCGGAATCCAGGATACGGCTCAGCGGCAAATCCCGCAGCGGACGAATGCTGCTTACCCTCGACAACCGCAGTTGGTCCGTGCCTTGCGGCACTGTGGTTACCGTGGAATCCGCCGGATTCCCTCTCAAGCGTGTGCAGCTGGGAGAGTCAGCATTTATTGAAGCCCTCAAGAGCCGTTTCTTCTGGGGGCAGGATGTAAGAAACGCTTCAGAATAAGATGAATAAACTACCACAGCATATATCCATTATAATGGACGGCAACGGCCGCTGGGCAAAGTTGAGGGGAAAGGAACGCGTGTATGGTCATGCTGAAGGAATTGAGAGCGTGCGAGCCATTACGGAGGCCTGCGTGGAACTCGGAATTCCGTACCTTTCGCTTTTTGCATTCTCCGAAGAGAACTGGGGACGTCCGCAGGAAGAGGTGGATGCCATTATGCAGTTGATGTTCAAGTCTATTGCCGCCGAATATGAGACCATGATGCGAAATGGCGTCCGTTTCGTGGTGTTGGGCAACCGTGCCAAAATATCACCGGCACTGCAGGATGCCATATCCACTCTTGAGGAGCAGACATCCGGTAATTCTGCACTTACCATGATTGTGTTCCTGAGTTATAGCGGCAAGTGGGACATTCAGCAGGCCGCCGACCGTATGGCCGCCGAAGGGGGAGACAGCATCGAACCTTATCTTGTGACCGCAGGATATCCCGATCCCGACCTTATCATACGTACCTCCGGCGAAAAGAGGATCAGCAATTTCCTCCTCTGGCAGGCGGCATACAGCGAATTTGTTTTTACCGACACACTTTGGCCTGATTTTAGAAAGAGCAGTCTTCTGGCCGCTCTCGAAGAGTATGCTTCGCGGGACAGGCGCTACGGAAAAGTTAAGTAACGATGAAGTTCAGAAAGATTTCTGCCGTAATAGGGATGCTTCTCTTCGCAGCGGGAGCCATGGCTCAGGAAGGGGGAGTGGAAGTGGATTATACCCGCCCGCAAAAATATATTGTCGGCGGCATAAGTGTAGAAGGTAATAATTATTTCAGTGAAAGCCAGATAATTTCGCTGACGGGCCTTCAGAAGGGAATGGAAATAACCGTGCCCAGCGAAGAACTCTCCGGAATAGTCCGCAGGTTGTGGCTGCAGAGATATTTTGAGGATGTCTCAATGGAGATAGACCATCTTAGTCCGGCTCGTGATTCCGCCTATCTTAAAATAGTCATAAGTGAGAGGCCGAGGGTTTCGCGCTGGTCTTTTTCCGGGGTCAAAACCGGAGAAAAAAAGGATCTGCAGGACCGCCTGAATCTGCGGAGGGGAGGAGAATTTTCGGATTATGTTGAGAAAACCGCATCTGACATCATCAAGAAGTACTATGCCGAAAAGGGCTTCCTTAACTGTGAGGTCAAGGCGGAAGTGGAAAAGGATACCGTGATACGCAAGGCAATACGGGTGAATTTTGCCGTTGACCGCGGAGTCAAGGTGAAGGTGAAAGAGATCAACTTTATCGGAAATGAGCATGTGGGCGATTACAAACTCGCGCGCAGCATGAAGAAGACCAAATCGGCCAAATTCTATAATTTTTTCCATTCAAAGAAGTTCGATGCCAAGGAATATCCCAACGACAAGAAGACTCTCATAGCCGCCTTCAACGAGGCCGGATACAGGGATGCCCGAATTGTGAAGGATTCCATGTATTTCATTGAGCCGGGTCGCATGGGAATCAACATCACCGTGGACGAAGGCGATAAATATTATTTCCGCAACATTACCTGGACGGGCAACTCCATTTATCAGTCCGAACAGCTCGACCAGATTCTTTCCATCAAGCCGGGGGATGTGTATGACGTTGTTACCATGGAAAAAAGGCTTCGTGGCGGCGGCAAACAGGGTGATTATGATATAACCAAGCTTTATCGCGACAACGGTTACCTGTTTTTCAATGTCACCCCGGTCGAAACGAATATACAGAATGATTCCGTCGATGTTGAGATGCGTATATCTGAAGGCAAACAGGCAACGCTCAACAATATTGTCATCAACGGCAACGACCTTACCAGCGAAAAGGTGGTCCGCCGCCAGATAATGACCAAACCGGGATACCTTTTCAGCCAGACTGCATTCGAGCGTTCCATAAGGGAAATCGCTTCTCTTGGCCAATTCGACCCGGAAGCCATCATGGGCCCTGAAGGCTATTCGATAGTTCCCAACCAGATTAACAACACCGTGGACCTGGTGTATAACGTAACCGAGAAACCTTCCAGCCAGCTCGAACTATCCGGTGGATGGGGAGGACGCACCTTTGTCGCCACTGCGGGCGTTTCGTTCAACAATTTCTCAACCCACCGTATGTTCGACAAGGGCGCGTGGCGTCCTGTCCCGTTGGGAGACGCGCAGAATCTTTCGTTCCGTTTCCAGACCAACGGCAGCTACTACACTGCGCTTTCCGCCAGTTTTGTGGAGCCCTGGCTTTTCGGCAAGAAACCTACCTCGCTGAATCTTTCGGCTTATTACACCCGTCAGACGAACTCGAACACAATGCTGCAGATACTCAGCCATGACCGAATGATGGAGATTTACGGTTTCTCTGCATCGCTGGGTAAACGCCTCAAATGGCCTGACGATTATTTCGTGCTTTACAACGGTCTGAGCTGGCAGACATACAAACTTACCAACTGGTGGTCCGGATACTTCTTCTTCGACGACGGTCTGTCGCACAATCTCAGTTATCAACTCAGTCTCGTGCGCAACTCCACTGACCAGCAGATTTATCCCCGCCAGGGATCGGAATTCAATTTCAGCCTCCAGCTTACTCCTCCATATTCGCTGTTCCGCAAGCATACCTTCGACGCTTCCGGCAAAAAGCATGCGGTGGAAAGTTGGAAAGACATCGACTACAGTACCTGGAGTTCCGACCGTCGCTTCCGTTGGATAGAGTACAACAAGTGGAAGTTCTCGGCATCCAACTATCTCAAGGTTGTGGGAGATCTGGTCCTAATGACAAAAATGCAGTTCGGGTATCTTGGCTATTATAACCGCAACTGGGGTTATTCGCCGTTCGAAGGCTTCCTAGTTGGTGGTGACGGCATGTCGGGATATAGTACATATGGTTCGGATATTATCCCTTTGCGCGGCTACGAAAACTATTCCCTGACACCTACGGAACAGACTACATACAATTCCAACGGCTATGCCTATGCGGGTAATGTTTACGATAAATTTACGGTTGAACTGCGCTATCCTGTGATTTTGCAGCCTTCTTCCACCATTTTCGTGCTCGCATTCCTCGAGGGGGGCAACTGTTGGTCTGACATTAAAAAGTTCAATCCTTTCCAAATTAAACGCAGCGCGGGCGTGGGCGCGCGCATCTTCTTACCGATGGTGGGTCTGCTCGGCATCGACTGGGGTTACGGATTCGATGACTCAGTGAACGGTAAGGGACAGTTCCACTTTATAATAGGACAACAATTTTAATTAGTTATTTTTGATATGAAAAAGATTCTCTTGATTGCAGCTGTGTCGCTGCTCGGTGTGGCTGCTTCTGCACAGAAGTTCGCACACGTGAATTTCCAGGAACTCGTGCAGCTCATGCCCGAGGCCGACGGTGCGCGAGCCACCATGCAGGAATCCCAGAAAAACGCTCAGGAGACCTATCAGGCCATGATGAGTGAATTCCAGGACAAGTATTCCAAGTATCAGCAGGGCGTGAATAACCTTACTCCGGCTACCCGCAAGGCAAAGGAAGATGAGTTGACCCAGATTCAGCAGCGTATCCAGGAATTCGGACAGAATGTGGAGCAGGAACTTCAGGAGCAGCAGCAGAAACTAATGGAACCTATCTACAAGAAGGCACAGGAAACAGTGAATACCCTTGCTAAGGAAAGGGGCTTTATCTATGTTTTCGACCGCAGCAGCGTCCTCTTTATCGATGAAACTCAAAGCGTGGATATTACCTCCGATGCCCGCAAGGCCCTCGGCATCCCCGCTGAAAGAACACTTGAAACGCTTCAGGCAGAACTTGCCGCACAGGCTCAGACACAGGCAGCTCAGTAGCAGATATGCAACATAGAATCGTAGACGTCAAAGACGTCGTTATCCGATTTGCAGGGGATTCCGGTGACGGCATGCAGCTCACCGGGTCTCTTTTTGCAGATATGTCCGCCGTTTACGGAAACGGCCTTTCTACTTTCCCCGATTACCCCGCCGAGATACGCGCACCGCAAGGTACCGTGTCCGGCGTTTCCGGTTTTCAGGTGCACATTGGTGCCGAGAAT
>CACXHM010000203.1 GCA_902767465.1 uncultured Bacteroidia bacterium | reverse complement strand
GCTCAGTCCCGTGATCACCGTGAATTTCCCACGCGGAATGTCCACGTTTACATTCTTCAGGTTATGGGCCTTTGCACCGCGTATCTTTATGTATTTCTCCCCGTTCATAGTGAAGAGCAAAAATACTAAATTTCTTTTATCCCAACAACACGTCAAGCACCATCATTAGGGCAAATCCAATCGCAAATCCTATGGTGCCGATGTTGGAATGACTGCCTTCGGAAGCTTCCGGAACCAGTTCTTCGATTACCACATAAAGCATCGCCCCCGCGGCAAAAGACAGCAGATACGGCATCAGCCCCGTCACCACCGATGCCAGCAATAACACCAGAACGCCTCCTATGGGTTCGACCACACCACTCAGCGCCCCGATCAGAAAAGATCTGGAACGGCTATTGCCTTCTGAACGCAAAGGCATGGAGATAATGGCTCCTTCGGGAACGTTCTGAATGGCGATACCAAGCGACAAGGCAAGTGCGGCGGCTATACTGATGCCGGAACCTTCCCCCATCGCGCCGGCAACCGCCACGCCCACGGCCATTCCTTCCGGAAGGTTGTGGATGGTGACGGCAAGGGCAAGCATGGTGGTGCGGGAAAGACGGCTGCGCGGGCCCTCCGGTCCTCCCACGAGATGAAGGTGAGGAGTAACCCTGTCGATAAGCAAAAGGAAGGCAAAGCCGGCAAGGAGTCCCACTGTAGCCGGCAGCACATTCCCTGGAGTCATTTCCATGGATGGTATAAGAAGCGACCACACCGATGCGGCCACCATCACTCCTGACGCAAACCCGAGAAGTGCCTTCCTGACAAGCTCCGGCATGTCTTTTCGCATAAAAAAGACAAAGGCAGAACCCAGCGCCGTGCCTGCGAAAGGAATCAGCAGAGCAAGTATGACATTACCTGTAATCATGCTGACAAAGATATCTTTTTTTCTGTCTATTTGGCCCGAAGTTGAGCATTTTTGCTTAATTTTGAAAAAAATACAAGACTAAGCATTTGGCATGAAAAGAATCATATTCATATTAATCGTTGCGGCCCTTGCCGGTTGCGGCCGCGGCCAGGATAAAGTGGCAGCCCTAAAGGCGAACCTGCGCACCGGAGACCTTGTTTTTGCGGGAATACCTGCCGATTACTCCCTGGACGATGATTCCATGGGCAGCGCCATCAGCGATGCCACGGGAAAAGGAGATCTGAACCTCATACACGTGGCGATTGCCGAAGTCGGAAATGATACCATATGGATCATAGACGCAACCATAAAACATGGGGTCGACCGCCATCCTCTCGACACCATGCTGAAAGACTTCACTCTCAAAGACGGATCGCTTCCCGTGTTTATCGTGAAGAGGCTGAAGGATGATTCTTCGGCCGCATCATATGTAGAGAATGCCAAGCGCTTCCTGGGACGCCCATACGACGTATGGTTCTTGGAAGACAACGAAGCGATGTACTGCTCGGAACTGGTACGCGAAAGCTACCGTACTGCCGACGGAGGATATCTGTTCGACAGCAAACCAATGAATTTCAAAAATTCCGAGGGGGAATTTCCCCTGTATTGGCAGCAGCTGTTTGCCATGATCGGACAGGAAATACCCCAAGGCCAGCCGGGAACCAATCCACAGGATATGTCAGAATCGGACAGGCTTACCCAAGTTTTTCCTTGAGGTGATCGTGGCTGGGAGAGTCCTTCAGGATGTCTCCCAGTTCTTTACGGCGTCGTTCATAATAGTCATGGCGGGCCGGATTTTCCGGAAACCACCCGCGCAATACCCGCATCTCCTGTGACAGCACCTCGTGTATGCCCCAGTAGCACGAGAAAGCAAAAGCTCCCGCTATGGTGGACAGGATCTGTCCTTTCAGCATGAGAGACGCAGCGGTAAAAGCAAGTCCTGCGATAAAGAAGAACCACCAGCCCTTCCGGCCGTAATAATATTCCAGTTTGATGGTGACCGGGTGGCAGATTCCTATGATGAGGAAGACTGCAGCCCCCACTATGATTCCGTTAATATTCATCGTTCATTTATTCTAAATTCCGCCACAGAGCTGTCATGTCCTCGAGCGTTTTTCCTTTTGTTTCCGGGACGAGCCTCCACACGAATACGGCGGCAAGCACGCATACGGCCCCATAAATGGCATATGCCAGGAAGTGGCTGTAGTTATACAGAGGCACGAAGGTGCTGGAAACCACGAAATTGAATATCCACTGGAAGGCCACGGCAAGCGCTGTCGCCTGGCTGCGGATGGTATTTGGGAAAAGTTCCGAAATATACACCCAGCAGATAGGGCCCCAGCTGAACATGAAGCAGGCGCTGTAAACCATGATGCTCACGACCGGCACTACTGCAGGCAGCGTCACAACATTTGAAAGCGCCACTCCTATGGCCCCCAAAGCCATGCCGAGAGATCCCGTGATGAGAAGTGGCTTGCGGCCCAGTTTCTCCACCGTAAAAACCGCAACCAATGTAAAACTGATATTGATTATGCCCATCAGCACCGTCTGGAACATTGGATTGCCCATTCCCATAGATTCAAAGATGCGAGGGGCGAAATACAGCACGGCATTGATACCTATGATTTGTTGGAAGACACTCAGCATGCAGCCAATGAAAACCACGAGCCAGCCGTAGCTGAAGAGCTTTTCTGTTTTTTCAACTGCGGTGGCTTTGATGTCGGCAAGGATTTCGCGGGCTTTCGCTTCGCCGTTAATGTTGCTCAGAACGGTTAAAGCCATGTCATCCTCCCCGTTCAAGGCAAGGTAGCGCGGAGTTTCCGGCACCAGCAGGATAAGCAGGGTAAAAGCGGCGGCGGGCACGGCTTCGCTCACGAACATAACCCTCCAGCCGATGCTGTTGGTCCATTCAACAAGCGCAGGATCATTCGCATGGCTGCGGATAATGAGGAAGTTCACAAAATACACGACCAGCTGCCCGAAGATAATTGCAAACTGATTCCACGACACGAGAGTGCCACGCTTGTTCGCAGGCGACACTTCCGCAATGTACATAGGACAGAGAGCTGAGGCCAGGCCAACCCCGACACCACCAAGGATGCGGTAGAAGTTAAATGCCACCAGCAGCCCCTTCGTAGCCACCCCCTTCTGGAAGAAGAGGAACTCGGGATTGTAAGAGCCAAGTGCCGAAAGAAAGAACAATATGCCTGCGGCAAAGAGGGAACGTTTGCGCCCGAGGTGGGATGCAAGCAATCCTGAAATCATGGCACCGATAATGCATCCTATAAGGGCACTGGAAGTGGTGAATCCATGAAGGGCATCGGAGTATGCAAAATCAGAAGCACTACCAAAAAAGGCCTGCAACCCCCTTTCGGCCCCGGAAATCACGGCAGTGTCATATCCGAACAGCAAGCCTCCGATAACAGCAACCAGCACTATACCGGCAAGATATGATCCGCTGCCTTTTTGTCTGTATCCGTCCATCCTTAGATGCTATAGAGATTAACGAGAGTTTCGTAGAGTTCCTGCTGACCGGAAGTCTGGGCGGGTTCTCCATGAGCCTTGGCATAATCAACCATCTGTTCAAGACTGAGAAGTCCCTGCTCGAATTCTTTTCCCGCTCCACTGTCAAAAGAAGCGTAACGGTCCCTGACCATCTGCGGAATGGGCGATTTTTCAATGATTTCCGCCGCATTCAGCAGGCCGTGAGCCATGGTATCCATGGCGCTGATATGGGCAATGAAGATATCCTCGGGGTTGGTGGAGTTACGGCGAAGCTTGGCATCGAAGTTAGATCCGCCGTTGCCCAGACCGCCGTTCCGGATAATCTGCAGCATGGCCTGGGTCATCTCAAGGGTATCTACAGGGAACTGGTCGGTGTCCCAACCGTTCTGCGCATCCCCGCGGTTGGCATCTATGCTGCCCAGCAGGCCATTGTCGACCGCGACCGCAAGCTCGTGTTCGAAGGTATGGCCGGCAAGAGTTGCATGGTTGACCTCAATATTCACCTTGAAGTCCTTGTCGAGCCCGTGGGCGCGCAGGAATCCTATAACCGTCTCGGTATCAACGTCGTACTGATGTTTGGTAGGTTCCATAGGTTTGGGCTCAATCAGGAAGGTTCCCTTGAAACCCTTGCCGCGGGCGTAGTCGCGGGCCGCTTTCAGCATATTTGCAAGATGGTCTTTTTCCCTCTGCATTTGAGTGTTGAGAAGGGAGCTGTATCCTTCCCGGCCTCCCCAGAAAACATAGTTGGAACCGCCCAGTTTTATGGTGGCATCAATGGCATTCTTGATCTGGACCGCCGCCCTCGCGACCACGTCGAAATCGGGATTGGTGGCCGCACCGTTCATATAGCGTTTGTGGCCAAAGACATTCGCAGTGCCCCAGAGCAGTTTGATGCCGGTCTGACGCATCTTTTCGAGAGCATAGTCGGTTATCTCCTTCATCCTGGCTTCGTAAACGGCTATATCCTCACTGTCCTCGATAAGGTCGATGTCATGGAAACAGAAGAACTCGATTCCAAGTTTCTGCATAATTTCGAAACCTGCATCCATTTTGTCTTTGGCGCGCTGCATAGGATCATCAGCCCTGTCCCATTCATAACTTCGGGTCTGCCCTCCGAACTGGTCACCTGAAGCCTGTCCCAGAGTATGCCACCAGGCAAGAGCAAAACGCAGCCACTCCTTCATGGGTTTTCCGAGCACTATGCGGTCTGGCTCATAATAATGAAATGCCAGAGGATTCTTCCCTTCGTGCCCTTCGAAAGGAATCTTGGAAATCTGTGGAAAATACTGTTTCATAGTGTATTAATTATCAATTAAATAAAGCTTTTGTCTCTGGTACATTTTCACCAGAGACAGGATGGCTAAGTGCTTAATATTTAGCGATTTGAGAATCAGTAGATGAGAGATGCTCCAGCCAGCGGGAGTAGGCTTCCAGATAGGGGCTGCGGTCAAGAGGCGGGGCTATGAGCGCAAGGCGCTCAGTCGAGGCGAAGGCCTCGTCCGGCCCGGCATAAATGCCGGCGCCGAGCCCCGCCCCCCGCGCTGCTCCGACAGATCCGTCGGTGTCAAATAGCTCGATCATCGCCCCGCTAACCCCGGACAGGGTCTCGCGGAATACCCCGGACAGGAACATATTGGCGTTCCCTGCATGGATACGGTCTATCTTCATTCCCATCTGCTGCATCACCTCCATGCCGTAACAGAAAGAAAAAGCTATCCCCTCCTGCGCTGCGCGCAGCAGGTCTTCCCGCCCATGACGGTTGAAATCAATCCCATGGAAACTGCATCCCGGAGCAGTATTTCCAAGCAGTCTTTCTGCACCGTTGCCAAACGGCAGGATGCTTATTCCCCGGCTGCCTATCGGAGACTCCGCCGCCATAGCGTTCATGGCAGGATAGGTCATGGCATCGAAGGCCACATTGCGGCGCATCCACGAATTCAGGATGCCCGTTCCGTTTATGCAGAGCAACACCCCCAGCCTCGGATCAGCTGCGGTATGATTCACGTGGGCGAATGTATTCACCCTCGACTCCGGGTCGTAACCAACTTCTCCAAGCACCCCGTAAACTACTCCTGACGTACCTGCGGTGGCTGCTATTTCTCCCGGGTTCAGAACATTCAGGCTCAGGGCGTTGTTCGGCTGGTCTCCGGCACGGTATGTAACCCGAATGCCTGCGGGAAGTCCCAGCTCCGCAGCAGCGGCCGCGCTCAGCCTACCCTGCTCTCCAAAAACAGGGACGACCACAGGAAGCAGGTCTTCACTGAAGCCGAAATACTCCATAAGGCGGGTTGCAGGACGATTCTCGGCAAAATCCCACATCATTCCCTCCGAAAGGCCGCTCACAGTGGTGCACAGTTCCCCTGTCATCTTCATGGCGATGTAATCGCCCGGAAGCATCACCTTGTAGATCCTTGAAAAAATATCCGGCTCGTTCTCTTTTACCCATGCAAGTTTGGACGCAGTAAAATTACCCGGAGAGTTCAGCAAATGACCCAGGCACCAGCCCCTTCCAAGATCTTCAAAAGCCTTGTTTCCATACGGAACCGCCCTGGAGTCACACCAGATGATGGCCGGGCGCAAAGGCTTCAGGTCCTTTCCCACGCAGACAAGTCCATGCATCTGATATGAAATGCCGATGGCGTCTATTTTCGGGTCAGGGCAGGAAGCAAGCAGTTCCGCGGTTGCAGCCTTCAGGCTGGTCCACCAGTCTTCCGGATTCTGTTCCGCCCATCCGGGGCGCACAGAACTTATGGGAGCCTCCGTTTTGGGATAAAAGGCCGACGCAACCGTCCTGCCGCTCTCAGCCTCCACCATGGAGGCTTTTACGGAAGAACTTCCGATATCATATCCAAGCAGGTACATAGTAAATACAAATATAACACTTTTTGCTAACTTTGCCGCTGATATGTGGATTTGGATGGCACTTGTCTCAGCGATCCTGCTGGGTGTTTACGACGTGGCCAAAAAGGTTGCGCTGAAACATAATGATGTTTATTGGATACTGCTTTGCGCAACTGCTCTCAGCACCCTGTTCGTAAGCCCGTTCCTCAGCGCCGGATCCGCCTCCGACCATCTCCGTCTCATCTTCAAATCCGTCCTCGTAACCTCTTCATGGGTAAGCGGAATGATAGCCCTCCAACTGCTTCCCATCACCACGGTATCCACGTTCAAGACCTCCAGACCCATGTTTGTGGTGCTATTCTCCATACTCCTGTTTGGAGAAAGGCTGAACGCCGTGCAATGGGGCGGTGTAGCACTCGTGCTTCTGGCAATGTGGCTGCTTAGTGTCAACAGCGAACGTGAAGGCATCTCCATCAAGGGCAACAGGGGATTCGCAGCATTGGCCGTATCCATCGTGACCGGCGTCGCCAGCGCCCTGTGGGACAAGCACATCCTCTCGGGAATGCAACCCCTGTTCGTACAGAGCTGGACGAACGTCTACATCACGCTGCTGCTGGGCATCATAGTTCTGATCCGCCGGAGACGCGCACAGTCGCAGCCTTTCAAATGGGACTGGACCCTGCTGCTGATCGCCGTTCTCATCACCGGCGCAGACATGCTTTACTTCTTCTCGCTCAAAGCTGACGGTGCCCTTCTTTCGGTAATCTCCCTCATCCGACGGAGTTCCGTCATCATCACCTTCGCACTCGGTGCCATCCTCTTCAGCGAAAAACGTATTACACAGAAGGCTGGAGTGCTTTCCATCATGCTCGCCGGCGTCGCCTTGCTCATGGCCGGCTCCGTATAGGCCGCCCCCGCGAAGCAGTTACTGATTCACATCATACTGTGTTTCAACTATTTAGCACTTCTGTCTCTGGTGAAAACGCACCAGAGACAAACCCTTTAAACGCCTGTATTTCAACGCATTTCATCACAGTTTTTTCTCCAGGGAATGTGCAAATATTTAGCAGCCTGCTCCGGCAGCGCGTCTATATGGCTCAATAACTCGTTCATTATACCGAGCCTTTTCTCGACCGGTATCCTGAAGATGTCATGAATATCCTTATAATTCCCTGTTTTCATCAAATAATCGGTCATCTTCTGATAGCACTCGTCAGACCAGCCCGTAAACACTTCATTCAGATCATACTCATTGCCTGTCACCGAATGGACCGCTTCAAGCATATTCTTGCGGCTTCCGAAAAAACGTTCGGCACCTCCATAATCAAGCACATTGTAAGTAACCACAATATAATCTGAAAGCTGACTTATTTCTTTATCATTCAGCGGCCGGAACAGTTTTACCAGCAAAGGGTATGAAAGGTACTTGTTCTGACCATGCATCTTCCTCACGATCAGAGCAGCTTTTCTCAATGACACCGATGCATCCTCGAATCTTAACGGTTCGGAAAAAGGGTTTTCGCTTGCTCCATAAGCAAGATAATTCCATCTATAATCCTCAGCCTTTTCAACCAGCCTGCGTTCTACGGGATTATTATCCACATAAATAAAGGTCGACCTGGCTTTCTTGTCTCCGTATTTTGGAACGCTGCCGAACGGGGAACGGAATACGTTTCCCTTTTCATGGCAGACTTCATTGTGTTCTCTTGCAAATACTGAAGTGTAGTTCTGCGTAAAAGCCGACAATTCTGCCCTGCTGGAAGCTGCACAGGAACTGTGAAGATGATCCGGCATCTGGCATAATTTGAATACGCGGATGCCGGGATACTTTTCTTTTGTCACGCAAAAGATGGTGAAGAACGACAAATGATCAAGATCATTGTAGAAGAGCAGATTCCCATTAATGGTCCTCTGATAACTGTGATTGATGATGTCCGGATAGACTTTTCTGTTCTGACCCCTCATATCTGACTTGTTTTAAAGATTAATCGAACCTCGGCGGGTTCGTTTTTCAAATATCGCAAAGTTATTTGAAAATCCAAAACAATATTCACTGATTCGTAACAGTCTGGAAATCAGCAACATCAACACTTTGTCTCTGGTGAAAACGCACCAGAGATAAAACCGGCAAAGCACTGATTACAAGAACGATACGAATCAGTGCACCTACCTGTACAATTCTCCGAGGATGCTGAGGGAGCGGATGTTGAGTGGAACCTCAAGATGGGCGGAGAGGTAGCGGAGCAGGGACTCGGCGATGGCGCTGCGACGCGCACCGCTGAGAGGCATCATCATAAAATCCCGGAAAGATGCGGAGAGCATCGCTTCTATTTCCCTGAGATTCTCACCTGCGAAAGGGGCGATGTCTTCGAAACGAGGCGAAAACCCGAGGGCGACTGTCAGTTCCATCAAAAAGCGGAGATGGTAATTTGAGTATCCGCTTTCAAGCGCATCCAGCATAAGTATGCTTTTTTCGCACCAGTCGAAAAGCTCCGGCTCGGCGAGACCTTCCTGCACGGCTCTGAACAGCACCTCGCTCATGAACATGCTGAGCGCGTTCTTGTTGAAATCCGACCTGATGCCGTTGAGCGGATACACCGCAGAAACACCGTGCAGACGCCAAAGGTCGGATTTGCGGTTTTCGAGAATTTCGGCATCGAGTATGCTCAGAGGCAGGAACATCGCCTTCGAACCGCCTTTGCGCACAGAAACGATGAAACTCCT
>CACXHM010000202.1 GCA_902767465.1 uncultured Bacteroidia bacterium | reverse complement strand
GAGGAACCGCACCGGCCTCGTGATCTGCAGCACCTCCGGAGGCAAGGAAAAAGTGCTTCTCCCCGAAGGGACCAACTATTCCTATTCCGACGGAGACCTCCGCTTCGAATGGAGCCCGGACAGCCGTTTCCTGCTTTCTGACTATCAGGGCGGACAGCGTATGTACAACGAGGACATCTGCCTCATAGACATAGAGAGCGGAGAAGTGACCGACCTTACGCTGAGCGGATATTCCGACGGCAACTTCAAATGGGCCATGGGCGGCAAGGCCATGACCTGGACCAGCGACAAGGCCGGCTACCGCAGCCACGGCAGCTGGGGCGCCGAGGGCGACATCTACATCATGTTCTTCGACGATGAGGCGTGGGTAAAGTTCATCCAGGGAGAGGACATGGAGAAGATAGAGGATCTGCTCAAGGATGACAAGAAGGCCGCCAAAGACAAGAAAAAAGAGGAAAAGAAGGACAGCACGGCATCCAGGAAGCCCGAAAAGCTCAAGTTTGAGCTGGAACACCGTTTCGACCGCGTGATGCGTCTCACCCGCAATTCCGGCAGGATCGGTGACTACCTGCTTACTCCCGACGGCAAGAAACTCTATTACAGCGTCCAGCTCGAAAAAGGCATGGACCTGGTCTGTCTGGACCGCAATAATGGCAGCGTCAAAGTGGTGAAGAAGGGCTTCTCCGGAAGGATCATCCCCGCCCCGGACGGCAAGAGCGTCTATATTGTGAGCAACATGGGAATAAGCAAGGCGGATCCGAACAACTTCTCGACAAAAAGCGTAAGTTTCAGGGGTGAATTCGAATACTTCCCCGACAAAGAAAGGGAGTATATTTTCGACCACTGCTGGCGCCAGGTCAAAGAAAAATGGTATGTTTCCGACATGCACGGAGTGGACTGGGAAGCAGTTGGAGCAAACTACCGCCAGTTCCTTCCATACATCACCGACAACTGGGCATTCCGCGAACTGCTTTCCGAGATGCTCGGGGAACTGAACGGTTCACACACAGGAGGACGTTTCAGCGGATATGCCGGAGGCGTAGGTCATCTGGGCGTGATTTTCGATGAAGAATATAAAGGAAAAGGCCTGAAAATCAAAGAATTCCTGCCTTACAGCGAGCTTTTGCGAAAAGTTCCTGACATGAAGGCCGGAGACCTGATTACTGCAGTCGACGGTGTAAAGGTCGAAGCCGGGACACCATGGTACAGGGCGCTTGCACGCAAGAATGGCAGGCGCATCCTGCTCAGCGTCAAGGCAGCAGGCAAGGAAAAGGACATCATAATAACCCCTTCCGGAAATGATTCCGAAGGCTATTACCAGCGCTGGATAAGACGCAACGAAAAACTCGTGGAAGAGCTTTCCGGAGGAAAGGTCGGCTACGTCCACGTACGCGGCATGAATTCCGCAAGTTTCCGCGAACTGTACTCCAAAGCTCTCGGCAAATACCGTGGATGCGATGCTCTCATTGTGGATACCCGTAACAACGGTGGCGGTTGGCTGCATAACGACCTTGTCACCTTCCTGAACGGAAAGATCTACACCGAACGCAAGGCCAGGGAAGTTTATATGGCTCCCGAACCTTACGACAAATGGATCAAGCCTTCCTGCGTGGTGGTCAATGAAAGCAACTACTCCGACGCCTGCGGCTTCCCCTACTGCTACAGGGCCATGGGCATTGGCAAGATAATCGGAGCCCCCGTTCCCGGCACCGCAACCTCCGTATGGTGGGAGACCCAGGTGGATCCTTCCCTGGTATTCGGCATACCTCAGATCGGATCATGGAGCGTAGTGAACGGCCGTTACCTCGAAAACCTGCAACTCGTGCCTGATATTGTAGTCTACAACGATCCAGAGGCTGCTTCACGCGGCGAAGACGCCCAGCTTGCCGCTGCGGTGGAGGAGATGCTCAAGACTGTCTCCAAGTGAGAAGAGGAAGAGGCTTTCTTGCCTTGAGTCCGCTCCTAGTGTTCCTGGGAGTGTATCTGGTGTCGTCATTCATTGCAAAGGACTTTTATAAGGTCCCGGTGGTCTCCGCCTTCCTGATCGCCTCGGTCTATGCCCTTCTGATAACCAAAGGCGGCATCGAGGACAGGGTGGCGACCTTCTCCAGGGGGGCCGGCAACAGAAATGTCCTTCTGATGATCTGGATATTCGTGCTTGCCGGAGTTTTCGCCTCTACTGCAAAGGAAATCGGCAGCATTGACGCAACGGTGGCCATAACGCTCCGTTTCCTTCCCGGACGCTTCATCCTGGTAGGGCTGTTCGTAGCATCCTGTTTCATCTCCATGGCAATAGGCACAAGCGTAGGCACCGTGGTAGCCCTCGTGCCCATAGCGTCCGGACTTGCAACCGGTGTCGGAGCGCCCCTTGCGCTTGTAGTGGGGGCCATAGTGGGTGGAGCCTTCTTCGGTGACAACCTTTCTTTTATTTCCGATACTACCATTGCCGCAACCCGGAGTCAGGGATGCTCAATGACAGACAAATTCAGGACAAACATCTGGATCGCAGGACCGGCAGCCATCATAGTAGCCCTGCTCTATGTTTTTCTGGGTGAAGGCTTCCATGCCGAGATACCATCATCCTCCGAGAACCTGCTTCTGCTGCTGCCCTACCTTTCGGTAATCGTTCTTGCCCTGTGCGGGATGAACGTCCTGGCCGTGCTCTGCATTGGGATAGCCCTGAACGCCATACTTGGACTTTCGCTCGGCTCCTTCGGATGGATCGGGTTCCTGGAGTCCGCCGGCAGAGGCATCGGCTCCATGGGAGACCTCATCATCGTCACCATGTTCGCAGGCGGAATGCTCGAAGTGATCAGGGTGAACGGAGGG
>CACXHM010000201.1 GCA_902767465.1 uncultured Bacteroidia bacterium | reverse complement strand
ACGAGAACGTCGAAGCGTTTGTAATCGTCATTGTCGTAATTATTGACGGGATCTACACCTTCTGTTTTGTTCTTGCTGGAAAGACCGAGGCTGAAAGTGGGCCCTGCAAAAGGAACGAGTTTGAATCCGTCGGCAATACCGATTGCATAGTTGAAGAGAACGGGAACGCCGAGATAGATCTCGTTTACTTTGGTTTCAACTCCGAGGACTTCGTGTTTTGAATTGACCCAGGAAAGGTCGATACCGGGAGCAACGCAAATACCGTTGGAAAGCTCGATGTTGTAGGTTCCACCAACATAAAGGCCACCGAGAGTATCGTCGGCATCACCACCGTGAACTTTCTGGGTATAACCAAGACCTACACCGATCTGAGCATTTGCACCGAAAGCTGCTGCAGCTGCGAGTGCAAGAGTAAGAATGATTTTTTTCATAATTTTTATAAAAGTTTAATGAAATATTCCGGGTAATAAGATGCTTATTCGGCATCAGGCGTTGCAAGTTCGGCTGCTGCCGGAGTTGCCGTTTCTGCTGCTTCTGATGTATTTTCTTCCACAAGTTCTACGGCTGCAGCTTCGGCCTCGGCTTCAGCAGCTTTTTCAGCCTTGCAGGCCTGATACTTGTTCCAACCCCACCAGCCACAGCCGGCAAGTGCCAAGATAACCACAGTCCAGATGATGCACTTGCGCCTGCGCACTTTGCGTGCTTCCTCAGGATCTACGGCTTTAAGTTTGGGGTATTTGACAATGCTGGTAAGGCTCTTGCCGAACTTGGGCTTTACGAAAGCGGAAGCGTTCACAGCCCAGCCGTTGGCGTTGAGTACGGGACCAAGGTCGCGCCTGCGGAGCTTGCGCCAGGTCATGAATACGGAAGGCAGCGAGATTACAAGCATGATGGCAATGATGATGAGAACGAGTTTCCAAAGTTTGAGGGCAGCAATTCCTTTGACCAGGGAAACAACGAACTGGCCAATGAGCCCAAGGGCCATTCCCAAAGCAGCGAAGATTCCTGCAAACTTTGCTATGTCAAAATTGCTTTGAATGGCGGCTGCCGGGTTGTTTCCGGATGTTGCTGAATCAGCCGATGCCGTGAGGTTTGCCATCGATTTGTCGTTCTTTTCGGCTGCTGATTTGTCAATCTTGTCGGAAATCCATTTGCCTACCTTCTTGTATGGAGCCCAGAAAGCCTGGCGGAGGCTGATGGGGTTGTCCACTATGCTGGTGACGGTTGCATCGTATTGCACGCCGTTGCGGTCGTAGAAGATAGCATTCTTGCCGGCACGGAGTCCGTCCACGTCACCGTCGGTGAGCACTGCGGCTATGGGGAAGCTTACCCCGGTAACTTTATTGACGCAATTGCAATAGAGGATATACATTCCGCTGAGTGCGGAAATATCGCTTTGTTTACCTGCATCGATTACCTTCACGCAAAGATCTGTGCTGCGCTGATCGATATAAAGACGTCCTGCCTGGAATATGGCCTTGTCTTCCTTGGAATAAAAATCCTGGAATACGACGTAGTTCTTAAGGAATTTGTAGAAATCGCGGACATAGTGCAGAAGTTTGTCCACTGCCTCAATGCTGAGGGCTTCGGTTTCAAGGGCTTTGTCCTGCGCAACGAGTTCAAGAAGCGCAGCTTTTTGCTCCGCTTTGAGAACAGCGTTTACGGTATCGATGCCGAGGGATTCAACTTCTGCGCCTTTTTTGGCAGCTTTCCATGCAGTATAAGAATCGAATTTTGCAAGAACTCCCAGCCATTCTTCTTCGGAAACGGCGTCAGCCTTGGGGAATTCGACATCGAATACGAGAGCTTTCAGATTTGCAAAAGCTGCCTTCCATGCAGGGTTGATGCTTCCATCCAAAGGAAGTTTTCCGTTGGCAGCCGGACGGGCAAGGGGATAAGTAGCGATTTCATCGGCTGCTGCTGCGAGGTCTCCTCCGCTGATGGCCCCGACCTTATCGACGGAAACGTCCACAACTCCTGCCACGGCATCGTTGAAGGAAATGAGTTTGCAGCGCATAAAGTAATCTGCTATCTTTTCCTTCAGGGCTTCGCATGCTGCGAGGGCTGCCTCGGTATTCTCTCCAAACGGTCCTTTGTCTTCAGCTGCCTTCCAGGCACTGTAGTCGGCGCATGCGGCGTAAAAGGCTTCGATCTGGTCGGCGTTCACCCCGTCGGCACCGCTGCGGTCCTTGGAAGAACCGATGGTGGCGATTATGTTTTTAATAGTCTCTTTAAGGGAATCATTGTCGGCACTGGCCTCGGTAATGATGCCGTCGCCATTGAACTGGGTTTCGGCAAAGATTTTCTCGTTGTCGGAGGTCTCGGCAAGGGAGATACTGTCTTTTTCCAACTTGAGATTGGCAAGGATCTGCCTGGCGGATTTTTCGAGTTTCGCGCCTTCCTCGTTCTTGGTATTGAAGTCGCTGAACTTCAGGAAATCCTGCCCTTTGAGAAGGAGGTCCGGATTCTTGATTTCTGATGTAATCCACTGTGATGCAGCAACTACTTCATCTACATGGATGCGCCCGTCCCCGTCGGCATCCAGAAGTTTCAGAGTTTTGGCATCGAATTCGAGTCCGGTGGTGGGGCAGCTGAGTACCGTCCACTTTTTCCTGTCGAGATTTGCGAGGTTTGCAATGTCGGAACCCTTCTCCAGTTTTACCCGGACGGAACCTCCCACGGAGGCGTACTTCCAATTGTAGTTCTCTTTCATATTGATCAATTTTACTAAAATGCGAGGATTGCCGCCACGGGGTAGTGGTCGGAGATGTAAGGAATGCCGTTGTATGATTTGCGCAAGCCTTCAAAAACCAGGGCTTTGCTGAATCCGGATTCATATATATAGTCGATCACCTGGTCTTTCTCGATTTCACCCCAGCCGTTGTACGTGGTGAGACTGTCCGTTACGGGGGCTATATCGCGCACGGATTCCATGCGTCCAACGAGGGACTGCAGGCAAGGGTCACCCAGGTTGACGTTGAAATCACCTGTAAGTATCATTGGATATCCTTCGGGATTGATGTCGTCAATCCTGTCCACAATAAGACTGAGTCCTTTTGCCCTCGCTTCTTTTCCTATATGATCCAGATGAGTATTCACGTAGTAGTATTTCCTGTGGCTGCGCCTGTCTTTCAGCAGAGCCCATGTAGCGGTGCGGAAGCAAGCGGCATCCCAGCCCTTTGATGGTTTTTCCGGGGTGTCTGAAAGCCAGAAATTGCCCCATTTAAGCATCTTCTGTGTCTTTGTGTTCCAGAAAATGGCCATCACTTCGCCTTTTTCCTTTCCATCGTCACGATGCACGCCAACGTAATCGTATTCAGGACATGTCTGCTCAAGATAGTCGAGTTGCATTTTGAGCGCCTCCTGCAATCCCATAATGTCGGGCTTTTGCTCGGCGATCATGGCTGGAGATGCGCTTTTGCGGTTTTCCCAGGAATTGCTGCCGTCACGTGCGGTGCCTACACGGATGTTATACGAAATGACTTTGATGGTTTTTTCCGGTTTTTTGCATCCTCCGTCATAGGAAGGGAGCATCAGAGATAAAACCAAGGCAATCAAAGAGATCTTTTTCATTTATTGATGGCATTAGTACAGCATACAAAAATAAAATAATTCTTCGATTCTGCCAAATATGCGCCTTATTACAAGGAAACTGCTTTCCGGAAAGCCTGGCGGTATATTTCTCCTACCGGGATCCTGCTTCCGTCCAGCAGCGTGACCGCCGTAAGGGATGCATCCCTGATGTGAGCCAGGGAAATAATATGCGACCTGTGGACACGTATGAAACGCTCGGAAGGAAGTTGTTCCGCAAGACTTTTGAGGCTGTGCAGGGTAAGGAGAGGGGTATCTCTTCCATCAATATGCACCTTAATATATTCGCCCAGGCTCTCCACGTGGCTTATCGTATCCAACTCTACTCTCACGTTGTGATAGTCCGTTTTGAAAAATATGTGAGAGTTTTCATTATGCAAAAGGGCTGCCGCCCTGCTTTGTTCAAGTCTCTGCCTTACTTTTTCTGCTGCAGCATAAAACTCTTCGAAACTGAAAGGTTTGAGAAGATAATCAACGGCATTGACCTTGAATCCTTCGATGGCATATTCCGAATATGCCGTGGTAAATACTACAAGGGGCGGATTATCCAGCGCCCTCACGAAATCCATTCCTGAAAGATCCGGCATATTGATATCTATGAAAAGAACGTCCGTCTCTTCCAGCCAGCGCTTAGCCTGGGCTGCGCTCCTGCACGAAGCTATGAGTTCCAAAAAGGGGACATCCCTTATGTAAAGCTCAAGTTGCCTGAGGGCAAGAGGTTCGTCATCAACTGCAATTGCTTTGATCATACCGGAAAAGTAAGTTTGACTTCATAAAAGTTCGGAGTCTCGTGCACTACGAGAGAATAAGCATCTCCGTACAAGAGCTCCAGCCGCTTACGGGTATTGTCCATCCCAAGGCCGTGCTGTGTATCCGTTCTTTGTTGCGCTTTGCTGTTTATGCAGCAGAAAGACAGCATGCCACCATCGATGCTCGCACGCACCCTTATGAACGATTTTTGTTCGTAACTGATTCCATGCTTGAAAGCATTTTCTATAAATGAGGTCATTATCAGCGGAGGTCCCATTGCGGTACCGGTATCTTCAGGGAGGGAGAGATCTATTATAGAAAAGAAAAACTCATCCGGCGTTTGGAAAACCAACCACCGCTTTTATGTGGACGGCAATTTCAGCTTCAAATCTGGAGACTGGCGTTTCGGCATAAAAGAAAGGGTTCAGTTCACCCACAGGGATGTAAACAATGTCTATCAGAATACCCGTAACCTGGTTGCTTCCAAAACCAGGTTTAAGGTAAGTTATTCAGGATTCAGGGATTTTCAGCCTTATGCCCTGCTCGAAGCCAGAGTGGTTCTGAATGACCCCGCCTTTGCTTACTCTTCTT
>CACXHM010000200.1 GCA_902767465.1 uncultured Bacteroidia bacterium | reverse complement strand
GTTCAGGATCCTGCTCCTTCAGCATCTCAAACTGTTGCAGAAGCTCCTAAAAAACGCGGACGTAAACCTAAAAACGCCCAACAAGCTGAGCAGAAAGTTGAAAAAAGCACAGAAACTCCTGCCGCAACTGCTCCTGTCACCGAAGAACAGAAGGATAAGACCCGTGAACTTGCGCAAGAGAGTCTCGATCAGGCTCGGGCTGAATATTTGAAACCACAGGAGAAAAAGCAGCCGCAACCCAATCCTCAGCCCCAGAAGCCGAAAGTGCCTGAGTACGAGGGCACTGTTGAAGCAACCGGCGTTCTTGAAGTCATGCCTGACGGATATGGTTTTCTCCGTTCCTCAGATTATAATTATCTCAATTCCCCGGACGATATCTATGTATCTCAGCAACAGATAAAGCAGAACGGCCTCAAGAATGGCGACACTGTCACAGGAGAGATTCGTCCTCCCCGCGAAGGCGATAAATATTTTCCTCTGGTCAAGGTGAAATTCATAAATGGACGCACACCTCAGTTCATCAGGGATCGCGTTCCTTTCGACTTCCTTACACCACTTTTCCCGGACAAAAAATTCAATCTTCTCGGTCATGGTCACATGAACGACGTTTCCTGCCGCATAGTCGACCTGTTCTCTCCTATCGGAAAGGGACAGCGAGGCCTTATAGTCGCTCAGCCCAAAACAGGTAAGACCATGCTGCTCAAGAGCATTGCTAACGCTATTGCAGACAACCATCCGGAAGTATATGAAATAGTGTTGCTGATTGACGAACGCCCTGAAGAGGTCACAGATATGCAGCGCAGCGTCAAGGCAGAAGTTGTCGCTTCAACTTTCGATGAACCTGCTGAAAGGCACGTGAAAGTTGCCAATATGGTTCTGGAAAAGGCCCGCAGGCTTGTGGAATGCGGTCACGACGTAGTGATTCTTCTTGACTCAATAACCCGCCTTGCCCGTGCATACAATACTGTTCAGCCGGCATCAGGCAAGGTCCTTACCGGTGGCGTAGATGCAAATGCCCTTCAAAAACCGAAACGATTCTTTGGTGCCGCCCGAAACATTGAGGGTGGTGGATCCCTGACGATCCTTGCTACAGCACTGACTGAAACCGGGTCTAAGATGGACGACGTTATCTTTGAGGAATTCAAGGGTACAGGCAATATGGAACTCCAACTCGACAGGAACCTGAGCAACCGCCGCATCTTCCCTTCCGTTAATGTAATACTTTCCGGAACTCGCCGTGACGACCTCCTTCTCCCCAGAGACAAGGCTCAAAGGATCTGGATACTCCGCAAACTTCTTGCAGAGATGAATCCTCTTGAAGCCATGAACTTCATGCTGCAGCTGATGGATGAGTACAAGAGCAACGACGACCTTCTTGACAATATGAACAAGGTTACTCCCCGCGAAGCCAAGTACTACGATACATATTAGTTAGAAGATGCTTTCTTGCAACGATACGATATGTGCACCGGCCACCTCCGTGGGAACCGGTGCCATTTCAATTATCAGGATGAGCGGCCCGCAGTCGCTTCGGATTGCCGATTCAGTAGTCCGGTTCCGTAATGGGACCGCCAGTTCTTCTGAAGGATATACACTCAGATACGGCAGTATCCCCAATGTTGACGACGTTCTTGTGAGCATCTTTCATGCACCACATTCCTATACGGGAGAAGATTCCGTAGAAATCAGTTGTCACGCTTCTGTTATAGTTGTAACCAAGATTCTTGAACTGCTCATAGACGCTGGTGCAAGGACCGCCGAACCCGGGGAATTTACCCGCAGGGCATTTGTCAACGGAAAGATGGACCTCGCTCAGGCTGAGGCCGTAGCAGATCTGATTTCCGCAGGATCTGAAGCTGCCCACCGGGTTGCTCTTAACCAGGTTCGCGGAAAGTATTCTGCAGAATTGAAGAGTCTGCGAGACGATCTTTTGAACCTGTCTTCCCTGCTGGAACTTGAACTTGATTTCAGTGAAGAAGAAGTCGAGTTCGCAGACAGGGATAAACTACGGAGCCTCTTAGATGAGACTTTGACTCATATCAGACATCTCTGTGATTCTTTTCACACCGGTAATGCTATCCGTGCCGGTGTACCGGTAGCAATAGTCGGCGCTGTTAATTCCGGCAAGAGCACCCTTTTGAATGCCTTGCTTGGCGACGAACGCGCCATTGTGTCCGATATTCCCGGAACAACGCGCGACACAGTTGAAGAGGTAATGACCATAGACGGAATCCAATTCCGTTTTATCGACACTGCAGGAATCAGAGATACTTCGGACATAATTGAGAGAAAGGGCATTGAGCGTTCATTCTCCAGTATTCAAAAAGCCGAAGTGGTGATTGGAGTGCTGGATGGCTGTGTGCCGTTGGAAGAAATAAAAACTGCATGTAATGCCATCAGATCCAATGTTTCTACGAATCAGAAACTCATCCTGCTCCGAAATAAGGTGGATGCATACGATGCAATCGCCCCTGAAGAGTTTCCAAGCGTCGATCGCAGTTACGGCATTCTTCCAATGAAATACCCTGCGTTCGGCACATACAATATCGACCCGGAAACACTTGCCCATATGCTTGATGTTCCTTCTGTCATTGACATATCTGCAAAAACCGGTGAAGGCCTGGACAGACTTAAGAAGTGTCTTGTAGGTTTTTATGATTCTTCGGATCTTGAATCCAACGGCACATTGGTCACCAACCTCCGTCACTATGAGGCGCTATCCCGGGCCTGGAAAGATCTTTCGGCAGTCCGCTCCGGCCTAGATTCCGGTTTAACTCCCGACCTCCTTGCCGAAGACCTCCGCTCAGCCATTCGCGAACTCGGTTCAATCTTCGGCGAGATCGCTCCCGATGAAGTACTTGGAAGTATATTTGGGAGGTTTTGCATCGGAAAATAGACCGCCATTTCCGAAGCAAAATTTCCCTCAAATAATCAAACATAACTCGCTGAAACTTAATGCAAAAATAGTTTCAGCGATTTTTGTCTTTATTCTTGTT
>CACXHM010000199.1 GCA_902767465.1 uncultured Bacteroidia bacterium | reverse complement strand
GCCCGCACTATCGCCTCCAGCTGCACCGGCATAACCGCAGCCTCCGCTGAAGACGCCCCCGCCTTGCCGGCAGCATCTTCCGCCAGCACGTTCAGGAGTCCCTCTAACGAAGCCCCTTGCCTGCGGATTACCTGTCTTCCTTCGCGGAAGGCTTCCATTTTCTTCTCCAGATAATTATCTGCCATTTGCCGCCGCCTCCGCACAGCGAATTCCGTCTATGGCCGATGAAACTATGCCTCCAGAATAGCCGGCTCCCTCTCCGCAAGGATACACACCGGACATGGAAACATACTGCAGAGTCTCAGGATCCCTGGGAATGCGCACAGCAGAGGATGTACGGGACTCGACACCAAGGAGCAGGGCCGCATTGGTATAATAATTACGAATCTTCACACGGGGGAACACTTTGCGCAGACGCTCAGCAACTATAGGAGGCAGAAGTTCATGCAAGGGCGCCGAGATCACGCCGGGATGATACGATGTTTCGGGCAGTTTCCTGCTTAGGCGGCCAGCGCAAAAATCCTCCATACGCTGCGCAGGGGCAGCCATCAGATTGTCCGGAACACTGTTCAAGTAGTCGCGCAGACGCACTTCGGCACGTTCTGCAACAGCCTTTGCTTCAGCGCCTCCAGATCGCACGGCGGAACAATAGTCGAACATACGCTTTTCCACCGCATGCTGCCAGTCCATCAAACGAAACGGATCACTCCCGGGCACATCTTCCGGTTCTATCTGAACAACGACCCCGGCGTTGGCAAACTTGCCGCTTCGGGCGGAATTGCTCATTCCATTCAGCACTACCGTGCCCTCCTCCGTCGATGACGGAACCAGAATTCCTCCCGGGCACATGCAGAAAGAGAACACTCCCCTTCCGTCCTGCTGCTCCACGAAGGAATACTCCGCAGCCGGCACTCCCGGTTTCCAGGTTCCGTGGTACTGGGCCCAGTTGATTTTTTCCTGAGGATGTTCCACGCGCACGCCAAGTGCAAAGCCTTTGGCTTCGAGACTGCCTCCCCGCGATGCAAGCATCTCATAGACATCGCGTGCTGAATGGCCCGTGGCGAGGATTACGGCAGAGCCGGAATATTTTTTTCCATCAGCAGTACCAACCGTAAAGTCTCCCGGAGTGCCTTCTATGGTCACCACCTTCGATTCAAAATGGTACTCTCCCCCATGCCCCTCGATGCACTTTCGGATGTTTTCAACTACAAGCGGCAGTTTATCGGATCCGATGTGAGGGTGAGCATCGATCAGTATGTCTTTTGACGCCCCGAAATCCACCAGCCGCTGCAGCACTTCCCGGATATCTCCGCGCTTGGATGAACGGGTATATAGTTTGCCGTCTGAGAAAGCTCCTGCTCCGCCCTCGCCATAACAATAGTTGGATTCAGGGTTCACAACCCCGGTCTGAGAGAGTTTTGCCATGTCGAACTTGCGCGCATGCACGTCTTTTCCCCGTTCAAGCACAATGGGTTTCAGTCCGAGAGTAAGCAGTTTGAGAGCGGCAAACATGCCGGCAGGACCGGCACCCACCACTATCACAGGTTCGGCCGAATGCACGTCCCGATACTCCGGCAATGCCTTTTCTTCAGCATATTCACCGGGAGCATAGGCCTCATACTTATAGCGCCACACGGGTTCTTTTCGGGCATCGATGGAGCGTTTCACAAGCACCCACTTCTGTCCTCCGGCCTTGGCCTCTATCTCCTTGAGGCGAGGTTCCCGCGTGAGCGGGCAACTGATCTCGAATTCTTTCATATTACTCCGCTTCCTATCATTTCATCGTCGGGTGCGTACCACACTGCGAACTGTCCGGGGGAGATGCCGCGCTGGGCAGAATCGAACAAGATGTACATGGCATCATCCCTTCGCAGCAGCGTTGCATCCTGAAGGGGCTGACGGTAACGTATGCGCACGCGGTATCGGCGCACATCTCCCGGCATCATCTCCATGTCCGGCCGTATCCAGTGCAATTCCTCTGCTGGAATGCGAAGGCAAAGCCTCGACAGTCCTGGATGCGAATGTCCTTCCCCGACATAGATGATATTCTTCTGCACATCCGTAGATATTACGAAGATGCTGTCTTTATGCCCGCCGATGTTGAGGCCCTTGCGCTGTCCGATGGTATAGAATTGGGCGCCTTCATGGCGTCCTGCTATCTTCCCGAACGGATTCTCCTTCCAGCGTGTTTTTTTTATATGCTTTTTTCCCGAGCGGTAGGTTTCGCTTTCGAAATGGATTGAGTCGTAGTTCAAAGGGGTGGAGAGAGCCTTCAGATCTTCGTTGGACAGGGCCCCGACCTTTTCCAAATCAAAGGGATGGGCATCCTGCACCGGAGTGCATTTGTCTTCTGAAATATAGTGGGAGATCATGGGCAGTTCACCGGAATAGTCATCTTTCAGGATACCGCGCACGATTTCGCACTGCCGCTGATAAAGGGGATCCGCATCATAGAAAGGCTTGAAGACTTCTACGACATCGCCTTCCACCGAACGGAGTTTCTGCTGCAGGAATGTGGGCAGGTCCACCTTGCCCACAAAACATATTCCCTGCGAATCCTTCTTGTCGGCAGACGGTAAATCCGCCTCCTTCGCAATAGCGCGCACCTCACTTTTCAGAAGATGCCCTATCGGAAATATCGCTTTGGAAAGTTGCTCCTGATTCAGCTGACAGAGGAAATAGCTTTGGTCTTTCCCCGGATCCACACCTTCCAGGATACGATAAAACACCGTCTTGTCGTGGACGCCGGGTTGGCAGCCAGCCTGGACGCCTGGCGGATTCGGACGGGCAATGACCGGACCGGGTTCCCCTTGTGGGACACGGCCGGTCCCTTTGCCTGTCGCGGATGGCCCGTGGGAAGCGTCCAGGCTCTGGACAGTCTCAACGCGGCAGTAATGCCCCGTTGCAACCATGTCGGCCCCCATCTTCTGCGCGACGCGGAGAAACGCATCAAACTTTATCTCACGGTTGCATAGTACATCCGGGTTGGGCGTCCGCCCTTTGGAATACTCGTCGAACATGTAGTCAACCACGCGCTGGCGGTACTCCTTGCTGAGATCTACAAAGTAAAAGGGAATCCCGATCTTGCGGGCAACCATCTCGGCCACGAACTTGTCTTCCTCCCATTCGCAGTCGCCATGCAGGGTAGCATCGGCATCGTGCCAGTTTTGCATGAACATCGCAAAAACATCATACCCCTGCTGCTTCAGCAACAGGGCGGCAACGCTGGAATCAACTCCACCAGAAAGACCTACGCAAATCTTCATAGATGTGCAAATTTAGCACTTTTAAAGGAAAATTCGTATATTTGAAAGCTATAACACCATGTCCATGACAGAAAAACAAATCAATATCCGGTTCCACGAGTATTCCTCAATGGAAGAGCTTTCCAAGGAAGACAAGGAACTTGCTCTTGCTGCAATCGAAGCCATGAGAGGCTCTTATGCCCCATACTCCCATTTCAATGTCGGCGCCGCAGTGCGTCTCAGCAACGGCATCATAGTAAAAGGTGCCAATCAGGAAAATGCGGCGTTCCCATCCGGACTCTGCGCCGAGCGCACTGCAATGTTTTCGGCAGGAGCAACTTATCCCGACAAAGCCATGGTGTCGATTGCTATCGCCGGTGGCGTGATGGGAAGACTTGCAAAAGCACCTGCCACCCCGTGTGGGGCCTGCCGTCAGGTCATGGCGCAATACCAGCTCAAGGGCGGGCACAACATGTCCGTGCTCATGGTCGGCAATGGACAGATTTGGAAATTCGACCGCGTGGACGATATCCTTCCCCTGATTTTTGATAGTATTTAAGAAAGTTTTCTTATCTTTGCCGATGGGAAAGTCGTACACGACCAGCTCCCTCCCAACTCCCCCAGGGCAGGAATGCAGCAAGGGTAAGAGGTTGTAGCGGTGCGATGTACGGGGCTTTCCCTTTTTTTGTATATGAAAGCGGATATTTTGGTAATCGGAGGAGGGGCCTCGGGCCTGATGGCGGCGTACGGTGCAGCATCAGTTCTCACATCTTCCGGCAGCGACGCTTCCGTCGTGTTGCTCGAGAAGATGCCACGCCCAGGCAGGAAAATAATGATCACCGGCAAGGGACGGTGCAATTTTACAAACGTAAAAGACTGGAATTCATTCAGTTCACATATCCGCAGCAATCCCAACACGGTTAAGCCTGCGTTTTACAATCTAACCCCGGAAAAACTTCTGGACTTTTTCGAATCCGTCGGAATGACCTCTGTCGTAGAACGCGGAGACCGGGCGTTTCCCTCGTCATACCATTCCACAGACGTAATTGATGCTCTGGTGCGCGCATGTCACGGCGTCGGTGTCAAAATTGAAACCGAAGCAGAGGTTGCCTCCATCGCCAGAACCGCGGCATCCCCCGAGGGGGAAGCTACCCTTCCTGCATTCAAGGTATATTTGAGCGATGGACGGACCGTAAGTTGCCGCCGCCTGATCATCGCAACCGGCGGACTGTCCTACCCGGGCACGGGCTCCACCGGTGACGGCTACCGCTTTGCCTCCGAAGCCGGGCACCACATCACTCCCCTGTTTCCATCGCTCACCGCCCTGGTCCCGTGCGGTTACAAGCAGGCAAATCCCGCTTTGACGCTAGTGCAATTTCACCAGAGACAAATAAGTAAAGATCTGGAGGACAGCATTTTATGCTCCAGCACCCATCACATTGACAGGGCGACGCCCCTGAGCGATCTGGGGCAGAAATTCAAGGACATCCACCTCAAGAACGTGGGAGCGCAGCTAATGATAGAAGGGATCGTAGCCGACAGCGAATTCGGGGATATCGATTTTACCGACGGCGGGATAGAAGGACCGATAGGTTTCCAGCTCAGCCGCAAAGCAGTCAAGGCTCTTATCAACGGTTCCCGCGTAAGGCTGGTGCTTGACATGAAATCCGGAGTTTCCCTGACGGAACTCACCACACGGATCAGGGAACTCTGGGAGCAGATCGACAAGGATCCTAGAAGCCGCGGTCTCCGGGAAAAGGAAAAATGTCGCATTCTGCTCGGCAAACTCATCCCATGGGATCTTATCCCCGCCTTTTCGGCCAGCAATCCGGGCATCATGACCCTGGAACGCAAAGGACGCAGCGCAACCAAAGTATGGATTAATCTGCCTACAATCGCCAAGTGCCTGAAAAACTGGAACTTTGACATAGAAGGATATGTCGGCTACGAACGCGCGGTAGTTACCGCAGGCGGTATCAGCAGCAGCGAAGTCATAGCAAAGACACTGGAATCGCGGCTCTCCCCCGGCCTGTATTTCTGCGGTGAGGTGCTTGACATCGACTGCGACACGGGAGGATACAACCTGCACCTCGCATTCGCTACCGGTCTGCTCGCCGGACAGGCAGCCGCCCGCTCCATTATGGCGTAATCCATAACCCGCTGATTTAGAGTAATTTCCTTATAAACTATCGGCAAAAAACGCCGATAGTTTTCGCGTAATACTCTGTGCTGCAGCAACTTGCAAAAAACGGCCTGTCAGAAATCCGCGATCCGCGAAACGGGTGCCACGTCCAGGGAGGTGCGCTCACCGGCGAGATAGTGATAGTAGCCCGCTATGGCAATCATGGCCGCATTGTCAGTAGTAAATTTGAATTCAGGAAGATAAGTATTCCATCCGCGCTTGCGCCCCTCCTCAACGATACGGTTGCGCAGACCGCTGTTGGCAGAGACACCGCCACCAATCGCTATCTCCTTGATTCCCGTCTGCTTGGCAGCCTTGATCAGTTTATCCATAAGAATATCTATCAACGTCTTCTGGAAGGAAGCGCAGATATCCTCCTTGTTTTTCTCCATGAAATCAGGGTCCTTCGCCATTTCATCCCTCACGAAATAAAGCAGCGAAGTCTTGATGCCGCTGAAACTGTAGTCAAGACCCGGAACATGGGGTTTTGCAAATTTGAAGCGCGATGGATCCCCCTGCTTTGCAAGCCTGTCAATCACAGGTCCGCCGGGATAACCCAGTCCCATCATCTTCGAACACTTGTCGAAAGCTTCGCCTACGGCATCGTCGATCGTCTGCCCGAGAATTTCGAACTCCAGAGGAGATGAAACCTTGACGATCTGGGAATTGCCCCCGGAAACAAGCAGGCAGAGATAAGGAAAAGACGGTTGAACTACCGGTTTGTCCTTTTCCTTGACGAATCCTGCAAGGATATGCCCCTGAAGGTGGTTGACCATCACGATCGGAATGTCCAGGGCAAGTCCGAGAGCCTTGGCGAAGGAGGTCCCGACCAGCAGGGAGCCAAGGAGACCGGGGCCGCGGGTGAAAGCAATGGCAGAAAGATCGGATGCAGAAACACCGGCCCTGGAGAGTGCCTCGCTTACTACGGGGACTATATTCTGTTCATGAGCTCGGGAAGCCAGTTCCGGCACAACACCGCCATAAGCTTTGTGAACGTCCTGGCTCGCTATGACGTTGGAAAGCAGCCAACCGTCACATAAAACTGCAGCTGACGTATCATCACAAGAAGATTCAATACCGAGAATAATATCCTGACCCTGTTTCATTTCGTTTTACACCCCATTTTCCAAGATTTTGGGCATGCAAAATTAATAATTAATTCGTAATTTTGTAAATTCCAATAATAGGCTTGTGAGCAACAGGAACACAGACATAGCCGCAAGAATCTTCGGATTCATAGTGCTGCTGCTAATGACAGCAGCAGTGGCGGTACAGTCCCCCGGCGTGCAGAGGCATCTCGCCGGAACGTTCCTTAACCGCATTTCGGAAAAGCTCGAGAGCAATATTTCGTTCTCTTCCGTAAACATCCAGGCGCCCGGCACCGTAGGATTCACGGACATTCTCATACTCGACAAGAATCCGTACACGGAAGATAAATACGATTCCGGCTATGCCCCGGTCGACACCATCCTCTATGTCAAGGAAGTTCAAGCCACCATTTCTGCCCGGACGCTCCTCTCCGGCAAAGGGATTCATCTCAGAAGGGTCGATTTAAAGGGTGCTTCCGGAGCCCTTGTACATGAACCTGACAGGGAATACAGGAACAATATCACAAGGCTCCTTGCCATCCATCCCAAAGGCGGTGACAGCACCTTCAACGCACCCCTGATCACAATAGGCCGCATCCATGCCGAGGACGTCCGGTTCCGCCTCGTCAACTTTAGGAAGCCGCACCGCGAATATCCTCCGGGCTGCATCAACTACGCCGACCTGGATGCCCATGCGAAATATCTTGATGCACGGAATTTCCGCGTGGACGGAGCCTATATCAGCGGCGCTGTCGACAAAGCCGATATCACTGAAAAGAGCGGCTGCTCGGTAGTGGCAAGCGGAAAGGTCAAAGCTGGAATTCTGACCACGGAAATTCGGGGTATACACATAAACGACGGCGCTTCGCAGCTGGATATTCCCCTTTTCTTCATGGGAGCCGACTATCCTAAGGCATTCCGGGATTTCAGTGAACATGTACGACTGAAGCTGAAGGTGGCAAAGAGCGTTCTGGACTCCAAGACCGTCAGCAGTTTCGGAAGAGGTATCCTGTATGGAAACTCTTTCCTTCTCGACATCAGCCAGACCGAAGCAGAAGGATACGTGAATGATTTCTCTGTTGGGAAACTAAAATTCAAAGACCTTTACGGAGATGTTGAAGCAGACCTCAAGGCAAGTGCAACCGGACTGACCATCAGTCCCAACCTCCTGCTGGACGCCACAATAAACAAACTGGATTTCACAACCGCAGGCCTCGACAAGATGCTTGCAAACATGCTTCCCGCTCACACTGTCAACATATCGAAATATGCTGACGGAGGCAGGCTTGCCTTCAATGGCAGCGTTTCCGGATCCATCGACCGACTCAAGGCAAAAGGACGCCTCAGAAGCGGAAAAGGAAGTGTAAATGCCGACCTCAGCATCAGGAACCTTTCATCCAAAACAGGAACGAAAGATATCTCGGGACGCGTTGCCTCCAACAACTTCAACGTCGGACGCCTAATCCGCAAGGATTTCATAGGGAAAGTTTCTGCCAATGCAGGATTCCGCGCTTCGCTTGCATCAGATGGCATCAATGTCAGAGTAGATTCCCTTATGGTGGATAAACTCGGACTGTTGGGATACGACTACACGGGCATCGCTGCAGCCGGAGTCTATTCCGAGAACGCCTTCGACGGAAAGATAATTTGTGCCGATCCGAACCTGAACTTCATTTTCCAGGGATTGTTCAACCTGTCACCAAAAACCCGCAATGCCGTGTACAAATTCTCGGCGAACGTGGGTTACGCCGATTTGGAAGCCCTGCACCTCGACAACAGGGGAGGCACGTCCAAGGTGTCCGGCAGAGTGAATACAAATTTCATGAAGATCCCACATGGAGATATTCTCGGAGATATCAGCCTGCTTGACATCACGCTCGAAAACGACAACGGTGTCAAGTATATCGGCGACATCGAAGCAGGATCCCATTTTAACGGTGAAACCACAAGGGCACAGATCACTTCATCTTTCATGGATGCCGGATATGTGGGCAACAGAAGCATGCTCGACCTGTGGAACGATCTCCAGACCATGACCACAAGACGGGAACTGCCCGCATTGTATAAAAAGGGTAACAAAGATCAAGGCAGCAGTTCCGGCAAATATGATGTCAGTATCGATTTCCACGACAGCCGCGACCTTCTTTCCTTCGTAAAACCGGGGCTTTATATAGCCGACTCCACCAGTATG
>CACXHM010000198.1 GCA_902767465.1 uncultured Bacteroidia bacterium | reverse complement strand
GACCCTTCCATACCTCATGACGAGGTGCCGGTGCTGATGTCGGAAGGGAAGTCCCGTGGCTTTCACCGCGACCTGAAGAAGGATGAGATTCTAATTACATCTGACACGATGGTGCTCCTTGACGGCCTTATACTTGGAAAACCCCATTCGCGGGAAGAGGCTGTGGCAATGCTGAAAGCTCTTTCTGGACGCAGCCACGAAGTGATCACCGCTGTCACTTTGCGTGATTTGGAGCATTTCAAAACCGTTACCGACTCAACCATCGTACATTTCCGTGAACTCACCGATGCTGAGATAGATTATTACCTGGATACATATAAACCATATGATAAGGCCGGCGCCTATGGGGTGCAGGAATGGATAGGTTATGCAGCCATAACAGGAATCGAAGGCTCTTTTTATAATGTAATGGGATTTCCGGTGCATAAGGTTTACGATGAATTGATTAAATTTGCAGATTATGGAACTGAACTCTAAATACAATCCTTCCGAAGTGGAGGACAAGTGGTATGCTTATTGGGAGAAAAACCGCTGCTTCCATTCGGAGCCGGATTCCCGTGAACCTTATACTGTCGTAATCCCGCCGCCCAATGTTACCGGCATCCTTCACATGGGGCATGTGCTCAACAATACCCTTAACGACGTGCTGGTCAGAAAGGCCCGCATGGACGGCAAAAACGCCTGCTGGGTGCCCGGCACCGACCATGCATCCATCGCAACCGAAAGCAAGGTTGTCGCCAAGTTGAAAGGCATGGGTATTTCCAAGGAAGATATCACCCGTGAAGAGTTCCTGAAATATGCCTGGGAATGGAAGGAAGAGCACGGTGGAATCATTCTGCAGCAACTCCGGAAGCTCGGAGCATCGTGCGATTGGGACCGCACAAAGTTTACCATGGATCCCGAACTGTCGAAAGCGGTTATTGCCACCTTTGTGCACTTCTATAAGAAAGGTTTGATATACAGGGGTGTGCGCATGGTGAACTGGGACCCGGAAGGACTCACGGCTGTGAGCGACGAAGAGGTGATCCATCGCGATACCAAGAGCCATTTTTACCACCTGAAGTATTATATCTCAGACGGAAAAGGCAATCCCACCGACGATTATCTGGTAATAGCCACAACCCGTCCTGAAACTATTATGGCCGATGCTGCCATCTGCGTCAATCCCAAGGACGAAAGGCATTTCCGCCTGCATGGCAAAAAGGTGCTCATCCCTCTGATCAACAGAGAGATACCTGTGATAGAGGACGACTATGTGGAAATGGACTTCGGAACAGGCTGCCTTAAGGTTACGCCTGCACACGACGCCCATGACTATGAGATCGGACTGCGCCACAATCTGCCGGTAATGGATATTATTGACGATCACGGCCGTCTGAACGAACAGGCTCAGATTCTGGTAGGTCAGGACCGTTTCGAGGCACGTAAGAACATCGTCAAAATGCTCGAAGAGGCTGGAAACCTTGTGAAGGTCGAAGAATACACTTCTCCGGTAGGGTATTCTGAACGCACCAATGCAGTCATCGAGCCAAAACTCTCCGCACAGTGGTTCCTCAAGATGGATGAGCTGGCCTCTAAAGCTCTGGAGTCGGTTGAGAGCGGCAAGGTTAAGCTGATTCCGGACAAATACCGCAACACTTATCGCCATTGGATGGAAAACGTGCACGACTGGTGCATTTCGCGTCAGTTATGGTGGGGACAGCAGATACCCGCATACTATCTGCCTGATGGAAAAATCATAGTCGAAGCGACTCCGGAGGAGGCTCTCAAGGCCGCCCAGACTTTAAATCCAGCATATACTGCCGCCGATCTCCGTCAGGATGAGGACGTGCTGGATACATGGTTCAGCAGTTGGCTCTGGCCCATCAGCGTGTTCGATGCAGAGCGTCCCGGTCATCCGGAACACAAGCCTAACCGCGACCTCAGTTACTATTACCCTACCAACGATCTGGTGACGGGACCTGACATCCTTTTCTTCTGGGTGGCCCGCATGATCATGGCAGGCGGCGAATTCATGGGGGACGTTCCTTTCCGCAATGTGTATCTTACAGGTATTGTGCGCGACAAACAAGGACGCAAGATGAGCAAAACCCTTGGCAACAGTCCTGACCCGCTCGATCTTATTGCTAAATATGGCGCTGATTCAGTGCGAATTGGCATGCTTCTATGCTCTTCTGCCGGTAACGACATCTTCTACGATGAATCCCAGGTGGAACAGGGGCGCAATTTCTGTGGCAAGATCTGGAATGCCTGGAGGCTCATAAACGGATGGAATGTGGACACTAAAGGTGAACAGCCGGATTATGCGCTGGCCGCCGTGAAGTGGTTTGACAACCTTCTCAGCCGTACCATTACCGAAATCGAAGACCACTACAGCAAATTCCGTATCTCTGACGCCCTCATGGCCATTTATAAACTCTTCTGGGACGATTTCTGCAGTTGGTATCTGGAATTGGTTAAACCGGCTTATGGCTGCGCAGTGGACGGGATTACTTACGAAGCTACGGTGACTTTCTTCGACAAACTCATCAAACTGATACATCCCGTGATGCCGTTCATTACCGAGGAGCTTTGGCAGGCAATGGAAAAACGCGGGGAAGGCGAGAGCATAATGTTCCAGCGCACTCCTGTTGCGGGACCTTTCGATCAGGATTTCCTTGGAAAATTTGCACTGCTCCAGGAAGCAATCGTGAATATAAGAGCCGTTCGTTCACAGAAGGGAATTGCTCCCAAGCAGGAATTGGACCTGTATATAGCCGATGGTACCTTCGATGAACTCGTGCCGGTGCTTTCCAAACTTGGAAATGTGAAGGTGTTCAAGGGTAAGTTCGAAGGTGCGGCAACGTCTTTTATTGTTGGAACCGTGTCGATGAGTGTGGCCCTTGACAAGTTTGTGAATGTGGATGAGGAACGGGCAAAACTTGCTGCCGATCTTGATCGTCAGCGTGCCTTCCTTGATGGCGTTCGCCGGAAACTGGCCAACAAAGGCTTCGTTGACCATGCTCCGGAGGCCGTGGTTGCAATTGAGCGCAAAAAGGAAGCGGATGCTCTCCAACGCATAGACGCTCTTGAAAACGCCCTTAAATCGCTTGGAGCATGATACATTTCGAAACCACTTTCCCGGTCCGTTATTACGAGGCCGATCCTATGGGAATAGTTCATCACAGCAACTATCTCCGATATTTCGAATGCGCCAGAGATGAGATGATAGCATCCTGGGGCTATGGTATCGAGAAATGCCAGGCGGACGGGATAGTGTTTCCTGTGGTAAGTGTTCAGTTGAAGTATCATGCATCTGCGAAGATAGGAGATATGCTGCGAGTTACTGCAGATATCGAGAACCTTCCTCTGGCAAAGCTTATCGTAAAGCAGGCTGTATATAATCAGGACGGTGTTCTATGTGCCGACGGGACCATAGTGCTGGGATTCTTGAACAGCACTACCGGACGCATCATGGCCTGTCCGGAGAACTTCCGCGAATTGATGGAGAAGTATGACAAATGATCTCCATCAACAATTTAACCGTTAATTTCGGCAGTTGGGAACTCTTTTCCCGCATCAATTTCCATATCAGTGAATCCGACAAAATCGGCCTGGTGGGAAAGAATGGTGCGGGTAAGAGTACGCTTATGAAGATTATCTGCGGGGAAATGTCTCCTACTTCTGGGAGCGTTGACAAACCGCAGCGGTTTACTGTGGGGTACCTTCCCCAGATCATGGAACATCACCGGGGGAGAAGCGTCATTGACGAGGCCATGACCGCCTTCGACGAGAGCAATGCCGCTGAACTGGAAATGGAATCTGTGTCGAGAGAACTGGCAGAGCGTACTGATTATGAATCAGCTGAATATGCCATTTTGATTGAACGGCTGAATGAGCTGAACGACAGACTATCTGTCTTCCATTCAGAGCCGCCTAAGGTGCAGGCGGAGCGGACCCTCAGGGGACTGGGATTCCTGCCGGAAGAGTTGAACCGCGCAACGGAAACCTTCAGTCAGGGCTGGAACATGCGCATCGAACTTGCAAAGATTCTGTTGAAGCATCCTGACCTGCTGCTGCTGGACGAGCCCACCAACCATTTGGATATAGAATCGATAGAGTGGCTTGAGGGGTATCTGAAGGATTACGACGGGGCGGTGATGCTGGTTTCGCACGACCGCAAGTTCCTTGATACCGTCACAAAACGCACTATAGAACTTATGCTGGGAAGCATATACGACTATAAGGTTCCATATACCCGTTATACTGAGTTGCGCAGAGAACGCATTGCCCAGCAGACGGCCGCATACGAGAATCAGCAGCGTATGATTGAGAAGACGGAGGATTTCATCCGCACCTTCCGCTACAAACCTACCAAATCCAATCAGGTTCAGAGCCGTATCAAGGCTCTGGAAAAGCTGGAGAGGATAGAGATAGATGAGACCGACAATGCAACACTTACAGTAAAATTCCCTCCCGCACCGAGATCAGGTGACATTGTGTATAAATGCACTGATCTTACAGTAGGCTATCCCGGAAAAATTGTTTTCCGTAACGCAAACATCGAAATCAAGAGGGGAGAGAAAGTAGCTTTTGTTGGGCGCAATGGAGAGGGAAAAACGACAATGATGCGTGTAATTGTTGGAGAGTTGGATCCTGTTTGCGGAGAGTCTCGGCTCGGGCATAATGTCGATTTTGGTTATTTTGCCCAGAATCAGGAAGATGTGCTTGATAAGACGGACACAGTCTTCAGCACCCTTGACCGTATTGCCGTTGGAGATATCCGCAGCAAACTTCGGGACATTCTTGCACAGTTTCTCTTTCGCGGAGAAGATATAGACAAGCGTGTATCAGTGCTGAGTGGCGGCGAGAGAGCTCGTCTGGGCATGGCCAAGCTGATGCTCCAGAGCCATAACCTGCTTGCTCTGGATGAACCCACGAATCACATGGACATCAAGTCCAAAGATATCCTTAAACAGGCGCTTAAGGCCTTTGACGGCACTCTTGTGATAGTTTCGCACGACAGGGATTTCCTGGACGGACTGGTGGACAAGGTTTACGAATTCCGCGACAGCCATGTGCGTGAGTTCCTTGGGGGCGTCGGGGATTTCCTGCGCGCCAGGAAATTGGAGTCACTGAAGGAACTGGAGAGGAAAGCGCAATTCGGCCAGGAGGCCGTATCAGCTGAAGACAATGCCTCCCCCGGCACTTCGACAGTGACATTTACCCAGATGAAGGAAAGAAGCAAGGAGGAGAAGAAGAAAAAGAACCGTATCGTTTTTCTTGAGAAGGAGATTGAGAAACTTGAAAAGAGAATGAAGGAGATTGAGACGGTGCTGTCTGCTCCTAAAGACGGGGACGATATAATGGAACTCACGAGAGAGTACCTCGAATGCAAGCGCGACCTTGATGCCAAGACCTCAGAATGGGGTGAACTTATAGATTAGATAACACCATGTATTTAGTTGATGCTCATTGCGATGCCCCTACGCAAATGTATCGGGGCAGAGACTTTGGGAAAGATAATCCCGGAGTACAGGTAGATTTCCCCAAGATGATAAGAGGGGGAGTGACCGGCTCTTTCTTCGCATTGTACATTCCGGCCAGGCTCTCAAATGAGGAGGCTTCGGAATATGCGCTTGCCCAGCTGGATGTAGTTAAGCGTCAGGTTGCTCTCAACAGCGACAAGGTGGCTTTTGCTACAGATAAAGCAACGATGGAGGAGAATGCATCCAATGGATTGAGTTCCATATTTCTGGGGCTTGAAAACGGCTCGGCACTACTGGGCAGGGAAGGGATGCTTGAACACCTTTACGGCGAAGGGGTGCGTTATGTCACCCTCTGCCACAGTGAAGACAATGACATCTGCGACTCCTGCACTGGAAAGGGGAGATGGGGAGGGCTCAGTCCCCTTGGAAAGGAACTGGTAAAGCGGATGAATTCGCTTGGCGTGACGGTAGACCTTGCCCATACTTCCAACGACACTGTCCGGGATGTTCTGGCCTTGTCGGAAAAGCCGGTCGCATATACCCATGGATGCTGCTCTGCGCTATGCTCCCATCCAAGGAATCTCCCCGATGATCTTATAGCCGGAATCGCCCGGAAGGGGGGAGTCGTTTGCATAAGTATTTACCCATGTTTCCTTACCGACGAATTCGCTTCTTTTGATGATGATGCTCCTGACGGAAGGGAGATGCCGGAGCCCTCTCTGGTACTCGATCATATCCGTCATGCAGTAGAGGTCGCAGGGGTTGACGGGGTCGGGATCGGGACAGATTTCGATGGCATAAATCACACTGCCAAAGGGCTCGAAAGCGTGGACAAAATTCAAAATCTTCTCAAGAATATGAAAGAGAGTGGTTTTGGAAATGATACTATTGCAAAAATAGCCTCTGGCAACCTTCTGCGCGTGATTTCGGCACAAGAATAAGCGTTGTTTATAGTACAAAAATGTAAAAGTAACAAAGTTGTTATACTAATTAACAGCTTTGTTACTTTCTTTATAAATCAGGTATTTATATCTAATAAGCTTGATTTCCATCTTTTTCAATCTCTCTCCTCAAAAAATCAAGTGCTGACGCAGCAAAACGCTCAATGTTAATCTTCCTGGCATTGGTATAATGGAACCTCTTGCTATGTGTTCCGGACGGTCCGCTAACACCTACCCAGACTGTGCCTGCCGGCTCATGTTCATCTCCCGTTGCGTCCGCCCAACCGGTAGTTGCAAGAGAATATGTACTGCCCAAAAGTGCGCGGACACCCTTTGCCATTGCCTCTGCGACAGCGCTGCTGACTATACCTTTTGAAGAGATGATATCAGCTCCGACACCCAATACTTTTTGTTTTACTTCCGGGGCATATGAAGTGACTGATCCAAGGAAGTATTCAGAGGCTCCTGAGACGGAAGTAATAAGGTGTGCAATCTCTCCTCCGGTACAGGATTCAGCAATACTAAGGGTCTTGCCACTCCCTTTAAGAAGGCGTCCGATTACAGCCTCCAGACAGTCATCCCTGTCAGAATACATATTCTGTCCAAGAAGGGGCTTTAAAGCCTCGATACGGGCATCAGCGCGTTCTTTTGCATCTTCATCTGCATTATACACGGAAAGGCGCAGGCGCACGCCCGTAAGGGGATTTGGCAGGTATGCAAGATGCATGTCTGAGGGGAGGGAATCCTCCCATTTGGCTATCTGTTTTGAAAGGGCAGATTCTGCAACGCCATAAGTCATTATGGTACGGTGATATATATCATTATGCTTAAAGTGCGCCTTTATATCTTCGATAACCTCTCCAAGGGCAGTCTCCGTCTCGAAAGGGACACCTGGCATTGCATAAAGCGCCGCAGGATGGCCGAACTTACCCTCAGGGAAGCGGAAAACCATTATAGGGGCGGTACCACGACGGTTAAGGATGACCTCGCAGCTGTCGGGGACCATAGCCTGCTGCAGATTAATGTCAAGCACATCCAGCCCTCGTGCACCGAGGATCTGGTGGATAATGGCCTCCTGGGCAGCATTCCGCACATAGGCGCTGCTGCCGGAGAGTTCTGCCAGAGCATCTTTCGTGATATCGTCCTTTGTTGGGCCAAGACCTCCTGTAGAAATAACTATATCGTTGTATTTCAGCTCATTGGAGAGCTCTGTAATGATTGATTCCCTATTGTCGGCAATGGATGTCATGCGAGTGACGCTTATGCCGGCAGCACCGAGTGCCCGGGAAATCATAGCGGAATTGGTGTCAACTATCTGGCCGATCAGAATCTCGTCGCCGATAGTACATATAGAAGCCGTAGTCGTTTTCATACAGCGCTAATTTACGAATTATTCCACTTGCTTGGAATATTCTTCGAAGGTCCCGTCGTTATAAAAAACGGTAATTTTTGATATAACCCTCTTATTATTAGACGTTTGTTTTGGTTTGCCTAAAGAATTTATTTCAATCTTGGGAAGCGTTGCTTCAACTTCTGGATCCTTTGGCGATTCATCGAAGAGCAGCTGAGGGACCGGCACGTTTTCAAGTTCCGGAAGTGCCGTCTTGGCTCCGTCAGAAGCCGTTTTATACATTTTTCCTCGTCCGGTTACGAACCAGTCGATGTTCAGGGCAGGGTAGCGCCGTGCAAGATTGAGTATGAAATCGAATCCTGGTTTGTTCCTTCCGGCTAAGATATGGGACACGCTGGCCCTTGCGACTCCGATACTTTCTGCGAAATCAGCCTGACTGAGACTTTCCGCGTTCAAAAACTGTTGCAGACGAAGATTCATTTTTCTAAACTTTGATTTACAAAAATAGCAATATGTTTCCAAATAAACAAGTGTAATTTATGTAAACAATTCACAAGACCCCTTGAAAGTATAGCCAATAATATCTAAAAATTACTTTATATAATAAAAATTAATATATTGATAATCAGATATTATATATGTCATTTCAAGAGTATTTTTGCCTTTATTTGCTATCAGAATACATATTGCAGAAAACAATTCTTAATAATTACTATATTTAAGTATATTTAATTCTTTGATTATCATATATATATAAATTAATTTATTTAACATAAATTTTACTTATACATTTTTATGAAATTTTTGTAAACTGTCAGGCAAAATAATTGTAAATTTACAAAAGCAAACACACAGTTTAAAGATGTGTACTAACAGAAACAGTCTTTGGTTGTCACATTAACTTTATTATTTAATTTGTATTTTTGTATTGTGATACCGGAAATTAACATTCAAGATTACAATTATCCTTTGACTGAGGATAAGATTGCAAAGTATCCTTTGCCGCAACGTGATGCTTCCAAATTGCTCATATATAAAGGTGGGAATATCTCTGAAAGTATTTTCAAGAATCTGCCCGATTTTCTTCCAGAAAGAGCAATAATGGTATTTAACGATACTCGAGTTGTCCCTGCGCGTCTTTTTTTCAGGCGTGAATCTGGAGCGCATATCGAAATATTCTGCCTCGAGCCTGATAATCCTGCCGAATACAATACGAATTTCGCTGCAACTGATCATTGCAGTTGGAAGTGCGTAATCGGCAATGTAAAGCGTTGGAAAGGTGATACACTGTCTTTCGATTGTCCTGCGGATTCTACTCTTTCCTCCATGAAACTTAGCGCAAAACTCCTCTCAAAAGAGGACAGGACTGGCACCGTGGAGTTTTTTTGGGAGGGAGGTGCTCCTTTTTCCCGTGTGCTTGAGGAATGCGGTCAGGTGCCGATTCCTCCATATCTGAACAGAGAAACTGAAAGCGTCGATATTGAGAGATATCAAACTCTCTATGCTCGCATCAGGGGTTCGGTTGCAGCTCCTACTGCCGGCCTTCACTTTACTGAACAAGTACTTGAGAAGATCAGGGATAAACATATTGATATAGAGAATGTTTGTCTCCATGTCGGCGCGGGCACTTTTCTGCCGGTGAAAGGTTCAAGAGTTGCTGAACATACCATGCATCGCGAACCATTTTCTATCAGAGTGTCCCTTCTTCGTCGAATCATGGATGCCGCTGTTCCCTGCATTGCCGTTGGCACCACATCGGTCCGTACGCTCGAATCGCTCTATTATGCCGGTGTGTCCGTAATAGAAAATGGCGCTCCCGCAGACATTTCACAGTGGGCCCCGTATGAAAGGGATTATCCGTACTCTACCAAAGAGGCTCTCGGAGCACTTATACGGTGGTTGGAGGAGAGGAAAATGGAAGAACTAAAACTTGGTACCAGGATAATCATCGTTCCCGGTTTTAAGTTCCGCATAGTGGATATGATGGTAACAAACTTCCATCAGCCGGAAAGTACTCTTATTTTACTGATTTCCGCCTTCGTAGGTGGAGATTGGCGAACTATTTATAACTTTGCCTTGTCGCATGGTTTCAGATTCCTCAGTTATGGCGACAGTTCATTATTATGGAAGACATCGAAAATATAAGGCCTTACAGTGATGAAGAGGCGGTTGCCGCTCTTCGCAAACTCGCCAGGCATCCTGCGTTGCCGGCAATCAGCAAGTTTATCTTCCCGGAATTTCCGGCAGCTACCCTCAAGGACATGCTCAATCAGATCAAAGGGGTGGATGACTTTCAATATACTATTGTAGCCAAGGCTGTTGCGGTCGTTGTCGGCCGGTCTTCATCCGGTTTTACCTATGATGGAGTGGAACACCTTCGTAAATTCGGTGCAAACAAGAAGTTTCTTGCAGTATCCAACCATCGTGATATTGTGCTTGACCCGGCCCTTACACAATGGATGCTGATGCTGAACAATGTGCCTCTTACGGAAATCTGCGTCGGCAACAACCTGCTTGCCAACGGTGTCGTTGAAGCCCTGCTCAGATCCAACAGGATGATTACTGTTATCCGCGGCATTTCTGCAAGGGAAATGTATCTGTCCTCACAAGTTTTGTCGGGCTTCATCCGCTCGGAAGTCAGTTCAGGCAAGAGTTCGGTATGGATAGCGCAGCGTGAAGGACGCACCAAGAATGGTCTGGACGTCACGGAGCAGGGCTTACTGAAGATGTTCGACATGAGTGGTGGCAAAGATTTCTTTGAAAATTTCAGCGAGCTGAACATTGTGCCAATGTCGATTTCTTATGAATATGAGCCTTGCGATATCCGCAAGGCCAGGGAGATACTCATTAAGCAGACTACGGGCGAGTATCATAAAAAGGAAACTGAAGACATGCACAGTATCCTGACCGGTATCCGACAATGGAAGGGAGGAATCCATCTTTCTGTCGGCAAGCCTATATCCTCAAACGAAATAACCCGTTGTGCATGGTATGAGAAGAATGACCGCTATCAGGCATTGCGCCGTATTCTGGACGAAAGAATCATCAAGGGCTACAAACTCTGGAAGACAAATTATATGGCATATGACCTTATGACAGGGGAGAGCCGCTTTACCGACATGTACACGAGCGCAGATCTTGCAGCCTTCCGGGATTATACCGAACACAAACTGTCCAAAGCAGAAAAACGTCTGGACAGGAATGCTCTTCGCGAGATTTTTTTGCACATTTACGGCAACCCTGTGGTAGCTGCCGATGGGATTAAGTAGTATTTTTACCTTTTTTATTCTTTTTTTGTGTTTTTTTTAATAGATTTGCACCTATAAGATACATAATTGATTCTCGATATGAAAAAACTATCAATTGCGGTCCTTTCCGCAGCCCTTATGGTTTTCCCTGTCAAGGCCTCGGCTCAGGAAATCACCACAGAAGGTGAGGACAACGGTGTCTCTGTTGTACAGCAGGAAGAAGACTCTGCTGTAGAAATAACCAAGAAAGAAAAAGCAAAAAAAGAGAAAAAGGTTAAGGTCGTCAAGGAGAAGAAAGAAAAGAAAGAAGCTTCGTACGGTCTTTTCAACCATCTTGGAATCGGGGCCGGTGTGGCTGTTACCGATGGTTTGAGTTTTACCGCAGGCCTTCCTATAGGAGGACATCTGGCGGTGAGGGGCACCTATTCAGTCGGTGTTCCGGATGCAATCTATGCATTGTCGTTTACACGGGACTTCGGTTCTTACAAGTTTAAGGACGGTGTCACGGACAGGGAGGTGAATCTCGATAACTTAACCGCAAAGGCAGTCATTACACCCAATATCAATGCTTTCGTAGACCTTTATCCCTCAAAGAAGAATTCGTTCCACTTCACTGTCGGTCTGGTCGGTATCACCGCCAATACGCTTGCCAGCGTTTCCGCAGATTTGCATGATCCCCTTTATCAAAGGTTCCCTGAAAAGGAAGGACAGTATAATACCCTTTTTGTAGAATTCACTGAGAATGAGGATGGTACAGGCGAATCTGTAAAAATCAGCCCCGACAAGGACGGTGTCGTTTCCTTTGATCTTTCTTCCGGCAAGGCCATTCGTCCTTATTTTGGCATCGGCTGGGGCCGGGTTGCAAGTATCAAGAGCCGTATTTCTTTCAGCTTTGATCTCGGTGTACAGAAAACGGGCGGGCTGACCCTTGATGCATATCATTGGGACAATCTTAATCTCAAGATGGTATCAAACCCCATTACCGGAAAGGTGCTTCCTGCTGATATCAAGAATGAAGAGGCCCCGCTTATCGGAGGCACTGTTGGGGAGCTAG
>CACXHM010000197.1 GCA_902767465.1 uncultured Bacteroidia bacterium | reverse complement strand
GCACATCAGCGAAAAGCCTGTCGGCTATAAAATTTGTGAGATTGCTTTCCGGGTGGTGTCTCTCCATCGCCACAGGTGCATAGGCAATCACTTCTTTCAAATGCGCCATTTTGGGTTGCACTTCAATAAGGAGGGATGCAACTTCGGGTGTGGATCCGCCTTCGAATATTTTACCGTTCGGTGCAGTGTATACCCCGTCGGTGACGCTTCCAAGCGCTTCGCTTACGTTGTTCGCGGTGGGAACTCCAACCCCTGTGCGGTGGCCGTCAATGATAAAATGCTCCCACTTGAAAGAGTGGCAACAGGAGCAGGCAAGAAAGGCTCCCGCAGCCAAAAGAATTATTTTTGCTTTAACCATTTGAATAAGTCGTTCCAGTTGGATTTCTTTCCGAACATAAGAATGCCGGCCTTGTATATCTTTGCGGATGCCCAAGCCATGACTATGAATGTGCCGAGGAGAAGCACTATCGACAGAGCGAGTTCCCAGAATGGTACTCCATAAGGGATGCGGGCGAGCATGACTATCGGTGAAGTGAAAGGGATCATGGAGCCCCAGAACACCACAGCGCTGTCCGGATTCTTGAAAGCAAAGAAAACAATGAAGAAAGCCAACATCAGGGGGATGGTGACGGGGAGCTGGAGTTGCTGTGAGTCAGCTTCGTTCTCAACGGCCGATCCTATGGCAGCATACATGGAGGCGTAAAGCAGGTAACCAAGCACGAAGAATACCAGGAAGCTCACTATGAGCGTGCCCCATGGTATGTGGGAAAGGGTTGTGAAGATGACGGATGCCTCACTGTTCTGTGCCATTGCGGCCATGTCGACGCCGGCCATTCCCTGGGTCATTTCTGCCGATGCGGCAAGGTCCTGGAAACCGAATATGGCACCTGCTGCCGTAACCAGAACAAGGGTGAGCACTATCCAAAGCACGAACTGAGTGAGGGCCACAAGTGCGATGCCGATTATCTTTCCGAACATGAGTTCGGTGGCCTTGACGCTGGAAACCAGCACTTCCACTACCCTTGAACTCTTTTCTTCTATTACAGAGGACATTACGGACCCTCCGAACATGGCGATAAACATGTAGATCAGCATCCCGAGAAGCATGGAGATGATCATGTAGATGCCGGATTCTGAGACCGTGGCGTTTCCGCTTTCATCGAGGGTGAATTCATTCACCTTTACATCTGCCTTGACGTCTTTGAGGATCTTATCGAGACCGCTTATGTCATAGGAACTTATGCGGTATTGTTCCACTGCCTTGGAGGCTTTGCTGCGAATGCTCTCGCTGAAATCGACCCCTGCCGGTTTCTTGCTGAAGGTCTGCAGACTGACATTTTTGGATGAATCCAATGCGGAAACTACGACAAGCACATCAAAACCGCGTTCTTTCAGCTCGTTTTTAAGTTCTTCCGGATTTTCTCCGCTGCAGTCGGTGAACTGGGCGGCTTCGCTGTCCTCAAAGAATGGCACAACTATACCTGAATAATCGACGACCGCAACCTTCTGGCTCTTTTCCTTCACGTTCATCATGAGGATGGAGGGCAGGATGCAGATGGCGGCAAACAGGACGGGCACCACGAAGGTGGTGATCAGAAAACTTTTTTTCTTAACCTTGTTGAGGTATTCGCGGGAGATGACGATCCCGGTTTTAGACAAGTTCATTCCTTTCCGGCCTCCTCTCCGGTAACGAGTTTGATGAATATATCGTTCATGCGGGGCATCAGTTCCTTGTAGGAATTGATTGTGACGCCCTTGTCGATGAAGCCCTGAAGCGTTTCGTTGCCGGCCTTGTCCCGTGATACGACTTCGGTGTGGCGCCCGTCAGCATCGGTATACTCGATTTCTACGTTATTGTTGCCATATTTGCGGCGAATCTCGTCCACGCCACCGGTGATTACAAGACGGCTTTTGTTGATGAGGGCTATGTTGTCGCAGAGCTCCTCCACGCTTTCCATGTTGTGGGTGGATAGGATGATGGTTGCACCCTCTTCCTTAAGGCGGAGGATTTCCTTGCGGATTATTTCTGCATTGACAGGATCAAATCCGCTGAACGGCTCGTCAAGTATCATGAGCGAAGGCTTGTGCACGACAGTTGTTATGAACTGAAGTTTTTGGGCCATGCCTTTGGAGAGTTCTTCAACCTTCTTTCCCCACCAGTCCTGAATGCCGAAACGCACGAACCATTCCTTGAGGGCCTTTTGGGCTGCTGAAGCGCTCATTCCTTTGAGCTGGGCAAGGTACATTGCCTGGTCGCCGACCTTCATCTTGCGATAGAGTCCGCGTTCTTCGGGCATGTAGCCTATCTTTTCCACGTCGGTCTGTGTAATAGGGGCTCCTTTGAAAAGGACTTCGCCCCCGTTGGGAATCGTGATCCTGTTGATGATTCGGATCAAGGTGGTCTTGCCGGCACCGTTCGGCCCAAGCAGTCCGAAAATACCGCCTTCCGGGATACTGATGCTCACATGGTCCAGAGCTTTCTTCTCCCCGAAACTCTTGCAGACTTCTCTACATTCGATAATTGCCATGTTCTTTTTGTTTTGTGAACTGCGAATATACATATATTTTTTTGTAATTTTGTAAGGTTATGGCAAAAGGAGGATCAGGTATAGGCCAGCTTTGCACAGACATTGTCCGGGACGTCTCGGAAGGACGTTTCGCGCCTGTATATTTGCTGATGGGAGACGAACCTTACTATCCGGAACTTGTCTGTAATGCTATTATCGACAATTGTCTTCAGGACTTCGAAAAGGATTTCAACGAAACCATCTGTTACGGCTCCGATGTTACGGCGTCACAGATAATTACGGCCGCACGGCGTTTTCCTGTCATGGCGGAGCGACAGCTTGTGGTTGTGCGTGAGGCCCAGCAGATGAAGAGCCTCGAGGACCTTGCGGTTTACTGCGCCGACCCTCTCGATTCTACGGTGCTGGTGCTTCTTATGCACAAGGCCAGGGCCGACAAGCGTCGGGCACTATACAAAGCCGTTGAGAAGAAAGGAGTCGTTGTCGATTCTCCCACAATCCGCGACTACGAAATATCCAACTGGATAATCTCGTATTACAAGGGCAGGGGGTTGCAGATTGACCCACAGGCCGCGGCATTGCTGGGAGAATCCGCCGGAACGGATCTCGGGGTGATAGTGGCCGAAACCGACAAACTGGTGAGGAGCCTTCCGGAAGGCACAACCGTGATCAAGGTTGAAGATATCGAAAAGAACGTGGGCATTTCGCGTCAGTTCAGTGTGTTCGAGCTCACCAGGGAACTGTCGTACCGGAATTCCGGCAAGGCTCTTTCGATAGCCGGACACATCGGCGATTCCGCGCGGTTCGCCATGCCAATGGCTGTCAGTGCCATCTATACGCATTTCTACCGTATCCTCAAGTATGAAGCAGCCCTTCTGAAGAATCCCCGTATGGACCAGCAGCAAAGGGCTTCCATCCTGGGAGTGAATCCTTTCTTCATGAAGGAATACGATGCCGCGGTTCGTAATTATCCCCTTGCCTCCGTGATGACAGTGATGTCGCTGCTATGTGAATTTGATTATCTCGGCAAGGGTGGAGACGGAGGAGCAACAGATCCGGGCAAGTTGCTTATAGAATTGATTTCCAAGATACTGAATGCCTGAAGGAGTTGTCTATGATCCGTTGCGCCGCAAAAATGTGGCTGCCACGCCTGAAGAACAGGTGAGGCAGTGGTTCATTGGCATCCTGTCAGGCACCCTCGGCGTGCCGCACCACATGATGATGAGCGAAGTGCCGATGAAATATGGGGTTAAGAGCTGGCGAGCAGATATAGTGGTATGGGGGCAGGGAGCGATTCCGCTTGCAGTGGTGGAATGTAAGAGACCGGGAGTTGATGTGGATGCTGACGTCGCCCGCCAGGCACTCCGTTATAATGCCGTGCTCGGGGTTAAATTCATCATCCTTACAAATGGCGGGAAGACCAGTGTTTTCAAGCGTGGCTCCGATGGTTTTTCGGCCATGGATCACCTGCCTTTATATGACGAAATGAAAAAAGCATAATGTCTACACTGACAACACAATACGTTAAGAAAGAGATATTCCGCATCGTGAGTGAGGTGGCTCGCGAACGCGGTGTCAGGGCTTTTGCCATCGGCGGATACGTGAGGGACTGTTTCCTCGGCCGGGTGTGCAACGATATAGATATAGTGGTGGAGGGCAGCGGCATTGAATTCGCCAGGGCGGTGGGGGAGAAGACCGGCTCGTATGTGTCTTATTTTAAGAACTTTGGCACTGCAATGCTCCATTTCGAAGGTGATGAAATAGAGTTCGTAGGTGCCAGGAAGGAATCTTATAGGCGGGAATCCCGCAAACCAATAGTTGAAGACGGCACTTTGCAGGATGACCAGTTGCGCCGGGACTTCACAATAAACGCCATGGCATTCTCGCTTCAGGAAGACAGTTTCGGAGAACTTGTGGATCCTTTCGGTGGAATCCGCGACCTCGCAGCCGGCATCATCCGTACCCCTCTTGATCCGGATACTACCTATTCGGACGATCCCCTCCGGATGCTTCGCGCCGTCCGTTTCGCTTCGAAACTCAGCACCGCCGATCACACTTTTACCATCGTGCCGGAATCTATGGAATCGATGCGGCGCATGGCCGGAAGACTGGAAATACTATCGCGTGAGAGGGTTGCCGAGGAACTGAACAAGATGCTGCTCTGCGCGCGGCCCTCCATGGCGTTCTATCTTATGGACGAAGCCGGGCTTCTGCCCTATATCCTTCCGCAACTCTGCGCTTTGAAAGGAGTGGAGACCATTGACGGCCGCGGCCACAAGGATATCTTTGCTCACACCCTTGCCGTGCTTGACAATGTTGCGGCCGTGTCTGACAATCTCTGGCTTCGCTGGGCTGCGCTTCTTCACGATGTGGGAAAGGCCCAGGTCAAACGCTATGAGCCAGGACAGGGCTGGACTTTTCATGGACATGATCTCGTTGGATCCAAAATGGTTCCAAAAATCTTTGCGTCCCTGAAACTTCCTCTCGACGACAAACTGAATTATGTCAAGAAACTTGTCTGGCTGCATATGCGTCCGATTGCGCTGGTGGATGACGTGGTGACTGATTCGGCTGTTCGTCGCCTCCTGTTTGATGCTGGAGATGACATCGACGACCTCATGACCCTTGCCGGAGCCGATATCACTTCGCGTAATCCTGTTAAAGTGGCCAGGATAAGGGCCAATTTTGAACTTGTCAAGCGCAAACTTGTCGAGGTTGAGGAGAAAGATGCCATCCGGAACTTCAAGAATCCCATCAACGGGGATTATGTCATGGACCTTTTCGGGATAGGTCCGTGCAATACGATAGGTCAGCTGAAGGAATATGTGAAAGAAGCCATTCTGGATGGCAGGATAGGCAATAATTTTGAGGAGGCCGACGCCCTGATGAGGGAAAAAGCTGCCGAAATGGGACTTACTCCGTGCAAATAGACGATTTCATAGATTATCTGTTGGGTGTGCGCAGATTCTCTCCGCGGACGCTGGATCTGTATCGTTCAATCCTCGAAAATTATGAGCATTTCACATCTGGACTTACCATTGCCGATATTCGTAATTACGAGGTGCATTTACTTGATGATCAAAAACTTGGGGCGCGCACTGCAGGACTTCACATGAGCGTGCTCAGCAGCTATTGCCGATTCCTTATGAAAAGGGGAGAGCTGAAATCGAATCCCGTGCGTCTGGTCCGCAGGCCAAAAGTCGAAAAGAGACTTCCTGTTTTTTACCGGGAAGAAGCGATGCGCTCTTACTTTGATGCGACAGGATATAGTGCCGATGAAGAAGGTCTGGAGTTTTTGCTGTCACTGCCTCCGGGCGACAAGGTCGCCGTTGAGCTTTACGAAAGAAGGCTTCGGCGTCTGATTGTTTCCCTGCTTTATGGTACCGGGATACGTCGCAGCGAGTTGATCTCCCTGAACCTTGCTTCAGTGGACAGGGGACGCAGGGTGCTGATTGTGCATGGAAAAGGTGACAAGATGCGCGAAATTCCGCTGACCGCTTCATTATATGACGAAATATTATTATATTTGAGTGCAGCCGATCATGTATTGGGAGACGCGGCATCGAATGATGTTCCTTTGCTGCGTACTCCAAAGGGTGCGAGACTGTATCCTGTCTTTGTGGACAGGGCAGTGAAGAAAGAACTTGGAGATAACGAAGGCTTTACCGGACGCAAATCGCCGCACGTGCTGCGGCACACCATTGCAAGTGAACTTCTGGATAATGGCACGGATCTCAATTCCATCAAGGAAATGCTTGGGCATTCTTCACTCGCAGCAACACAGGTTTACACCCACAATACAATTGAAAGGTTGAAAAACGTTTACAACAACGCCCATCCAAGGGCATATAAAAACGGAGGCAAAAATGGAGATCAAGATCAAGACTCTTAAGTTCGATGCCGACCAGAAGCTGGTTGATTACGTCGAGAAAAAGGTCGCTAAACTGGATAAGTTCTTCCAGGGTGCGGCCGATGTTGCGGAGGTAACCCTTTCCTTGTTGTCGGAACCTGACAACAAGCAGGCCAAGATCCAGATGCACGTTAAAGGCGATGACCTGATCATCGAGAGGAATTCCTCTTCGTTCGAGCAGGCAATTACTGATTGTGTGGATGCCATGAAGGAGAAACTGACCCGGAAAAAGGAAAAGACTTACGATCTCTGATTCATTCTTTAAAGTGTTGACAGTGGGATGACCTATAAGTCGTAATGACTTGAGGTCATCCTTTTTGTGTGTGGATGCTTTGAGTCCCTGTCTTTCCGGGATTTGGTCGCTGGGGGGATTCCGCTGCGCGGCGGGTGCCGCTTGCGCTATCTCTGGGGATCCGGAAGCAATAGAACTACAGGTGCAACAAGGGTGCTTAATGTTAAAAGTCTGACCATTACAAGAGCAAGCTCTTGACGGTCAGACTTTTAACATTAACGCCGCACACAAGTGCGGCGCCTGAGTTCTATTGCATAGTGCGGAAAGACAGGGATTCGAACCCTGGAGCCGCTTTGGGCGGCCACGCGCTTTCCAGACGCGCCTCTTCAGCCACT
>CACXHM010000196.1 GCA_902767465.1 uncultured Bacteroidia bacterium | reverse complement strand
GGAAGGTCCCCAGGGAAAGACAAGGTCCCCGGACTTTTCACTGCGTGGGCACAGTGGAAGCGGTCAGACTGAACGGACAGAAGTTCAGCTGCTGCTCCCGGAATGCTGAAATCCAAGCCGTGCTGAAATCCAAGCCGTGTTGAAATCCAAGCCGTGCTGAAATCCCGGCAGTGTGCAGAAGTTCGGCCGCAGGGAGCACAACCGCGTCCTGCATTTTGCTCAATATGCATTAATTCCTGACAAATCCGGGTTGACTCGGGATAAATCGTGAAAGCGCAATATTGCAAAACCAGTCAAAATTGCCTAACTTTGAAAGTTATGAAAAGAACCACATTATTACTGGCATTAATCGCCATTGGCTGGTCTGCCATTGCCGGACCGCAAATCACACAGAAAGATAAGGACCGTGCCACCGCTCTCGTGAAACAAATGACTCTTGACGAGAAAATCCATATGGTTTCCGGTGCCACGGACGGTTTCCATACCTACGCGGTGCCCCGCCTTGGAATCCCTGCTGTGCGCATGGCAGACGGCCCTCAGGGGGTACGCAATGTAGATGGCAAGATTATCCAGAGCACATTCTATCCTTGCGGAATCTCCGCCGCGGCGAGCTGGAACCGGGATGCCGTGCGTGAAATGGGCTCCGGCATCGGATGTGCGGCCAAGGCTCATGGAGTGCAGATTATGCTCGGCCCCGGAGTCAATATTTACCGCAGCGCCCTTTGCGGCCGTAATTTTGAATACTATGGCGAAGATCCCTATCTTGCCAGTGAAACGGCGCTCAATTACGTAGAGGGAATGCAAGATCAGGGAGTGATTGCCACCATCAAGCACTTCGCGCTCAATCAGCAGGAATACGACCGCCACGGAGTGAGTTCGAATGCAGATGAACGCACTATCAATGAGATTTATTTCGCTACTTTCCGCAAGGCTGTGGAAAAAGGCCATGTCGGAGCCGTCATGACCAGCTACAATCTGGTGAACGGCGTGCATGCGGCTGAAAGCGACTGGCTTATCAACCGCAATCTGCGGGCCTGGGGCTTTGAAGGGATTGTGATGAGCGACTGGGTATCCAACTACGATCCGCTCAATTTTGCCACCGTGGGCGTTGATCTTGAGATGCCCCGCGCCTATGCAGCGGATGAAAAAAAGCTGAAGCCCCTTATTGCCAACGGCGTAGTTCGCGAGGAAGATCTTGATGCCAAGTGCATCCACATCCTGCAGACTCTTTCCGCTTTCGGTTTTCTGGACGGATCCCTCGAGGCCGATCCCTCAGCGGAGGATAAGGCACTGTCACAGAAGCGTGCTTATGAAATCGCCCTCGAAGGACCGGTGCTTCTCAAGAATGAAGATGGAATACTTCCTCTCAAGCCCGGCAAGAAGAATGTCCTTGCCGTTATCGGCCCCAATGCCAATGAAATAGTGTGCGGAGGCGGATCCGGCTGGGTAAATCCCGAAGACGGCAAGGGAATCACCCTGTATGAAGGGCTGCGTTCTTTAGGAAAGAACTGGAATGTGGTACTGTTGGGAACCCCGGATCCGGATATTCTCAAGAAAGCTTCCGCAGTGGTGGTTTCGGTGGGATTCAACCGCGATACCGAAAAAGAAGGCAAAGATCGTGGATATGGCTTCAGGCACAGTTACCAGAACGAACTCATCAATACCGTAGCGTCCTATAATAAGAACGTAGTGGTGGTTGCCAATTCCGGCGGCGAGTTCGACATAGCCCCCTGGGCCGACAATGCAAAGGCTATCATCCTTGACTGGTATCCAGGTCAGGAGGGCGGAAACGCCATAGCTGCCATCCTCAGCGGAAAAGTTTCCCCTTCGGGAAGACTTCCTTTCACATTCTGGGGTTCGCTTGACAAGAATCCTGCCCAGAAGTGGTATGATGCCATGCCCCTCCATCCAAGGGCAGAACGCGACCGTTACCATATAGCCGAATACGGCGAGGGTGTGTTCCTTGGCTATCGCGGGGTAGAACACTTCAATGTCAAGCCCCTCTATGCTTTTGGCTATGGCCTGACATACACCGATTTTGACTATTCAGGCATTTCCGTGAAGAAGGCTGGAGACGGTTTTGATGTCAGCTTCACCGTGAAAAATACCGGTAAAACCGATGCCAAGGAGGTGGCTCAGGTATATGTTGCACCTGTCAACCCTTCTATAATCCGTCCGGCAAAAGAACTTAAGGGATACGACAAAAAATTGATAGCCAAGGGTGCAGCGGTTGAATATACCATACACCTCGGCCCCGATGCCTTCAGCTATTACGATGTGCCTACCCACTCCTGGAAACTTGACAGGGGAGAATACCGTATCCTGGTAGGTTCATCCTCCGAAGATATCCGTCTTGAATCAAAAATAAATCTATAAGAAAATGAAACGTATCAGTCTGTTGATTGCCGCATTGGCACTTGCCGCCTGTGGCACTAAGGAAGTTGAAGAAGCCGGCACCAGAGTTGCCGCTCTCGACGATTCTGCATGGGCTTCTTCCGAGTGGATAGCCGCTGTGGATGCCCCTGTGATCGAAGGCAAGGTTAAATCGAACGAAAATTGCCGTGCTGCCGACGGTGCCAGTTGGTTCGTTGCGGAGCCCGTGAACGAAAAAACCGTCAAATCTGCAAAGTGGATGACAGCAGGCCTCGGAGTTTATGAGCTTTACGTAAACGGAAAGCTCATCGGAAAAGAGATCCTGAAGCCTGGCTTCACGCATTATGCAAAGACCAAACGTTCTTTTACTTACGACGTTACCGATGCCTTCAAGACCGGCAAAGGCGCTTCCAACCAGCTGGCGGTGCAGTCCACTCCCGGATGGTGGGGCGACAAGATCGTCACTCCTCATAACAATATCGGCATGATAGGCCGCAAGCCCGCTTTCCGTGCAGTTCTTGAACTGACCTACGAAGACGGCACTACAACCCTTTTCGGCACAGATACCAAGAACTGGAAGGCCGGTATCGCGGGCCCGGTTACCCATGCCGCAATCTTTGACGGCGAGGAGTACGATGCCCGCATCGTTCCCGGATACAAGACAGTCGAAAAACTCGGCACTCCCGAAGTCAGCACCGAGTTTGCCGGCGAGATACTCCCTTCCGAAGGGGCGGAGATTTATCTTCGTAAAGACCTGGCCCTTAAGCCTGTGCAGGCTTATGTATGGGAAGACGTGGAAGGTGCCGCCGACAAACAGTTCGGCAAAGTCGTGGTGAAGCGCGAGTACCAGAACGGCTCAACAATTACCCTGAATCCCGGAGAGACACTTGTTGTCGATTTCGGCCAGAACTGCGCTGCCGTTCCTTCGTTCATGTTCAAGGCAAATGAAGGCACCGAACTTCTCTGCCTGCCAGGGGAGATCCTTAACGACGGCAACGGTGCCGAGAGTCGCGGAATGGACGGCCCCGAAGGGAGCGTACACCGCACCAACCTTCGCGTCCCTCAACATGGTTTCATCCTTAAATATACTTTCGGTCCCCGAAACGGCTATGTGCCGTTCTATCCCCGCAGCACTTTCTTCGGATATCGCTACGTATCGATTACCGCCACTGGCAAGGTTCAGTTCAAGAGCATCGAATCCATCCCGGTAACTTCGATTGCTGAAGATATGGAAATCGGATGCATCTCCACCGGAAACGATCTGGTAAACAAGATCATCTCAAATACTGTCTGGGGACAGCGTTCCAACTATCTGTCGGTTCCTACCGACTGCCCCCAGCGCAACGAGCGCCTGGGCTGGACCGCCGACACGCAGGTGTTTACCGAAACGGGAACCTTCTTTGCCAATACCGATGCATTCTTCCATAAATGGATGCGTGACATGCGCGACTCCCAGTCCGAAACAGGTGCATTCCCCGGAGTTGCCCCTACCGCTCAGTATGGCGGCAATATGATGCGCCTCGGATGGGCAGATGCTGGAATCATAGTTCCCTGGACGGTGTGGAAACAGTTCGGCGACACTTCCATTATTGATGAGAACTGGGATGCTATGGAGAAATACATCTCACACATTGTCGAAACCAAATACGATCATACTACGCTCGCTGGTGAGAACAATAACTACCAGTGGGCCGACTGGCTTAGCTACGAACCTCTCGAGAGCAATGGCGGAAGCGCGTTCTACGTGGACAAAGTCGATCGCAAACGCAAGCCTCTTCCTGAAGCCATAGAGTACTGGAACTATCTCAGCGCCTGTTATTGGGTGATTGATGCCGAAATGATGCGGGATATGGCTGCTGCCACAGGCCGCGATGCTTCGGGATATGAAGCCATGGTAAAAGACGCGAAGGCGTATGCTTCGAAGAACCTCAAGGCCGATGGGACTTTCAAGTGTGAAATCTTGAACACGATGCAGACCCCGGCACTTTTCGCCCTTAAGACCGGTCTTGTGGAAGGAGCAGCAAAAGAAGCTGTAATAGAGCGTCTTCGTGAGAATTTTGCTGCACACGGCAATTGTCTGCAGACCGGTTTCCTCGGTACTTCCATCCTTATGGCCACGCTCACCGAAAACGGTATGACCGATATTGCATACGAACTTCTGCTGCAGCGCAAGAACCCCAGCTGGATCTATTCCATCGACAATGGTGCAACCACCATCTGGGAGCGCTGGAACAGCTACACCCTCGAAGGCGGAATGGGCCCCAAAGGCATGAACAGCTTCAATCACTATGCTTACGGATGCGTTTGCGAATGGATCTGGGAAACGGTTGCAGGCATCTCTTCCGATCCCGCCTGCCCCGGTTTCAGGCACATTATAATTAAACCTGTTCCCGATAAGAGGCTTGGACATGTCGAAGCCGAGTATGAATCCGCTGCCGGCACTATCAAGAGTGCCTGGAAGTTCGACGGGGATATGTGGAACTGGACGGTTACAGTGCCTGAAGGTGCGGTTGCTTCAATCACGCTGCCCGGAGAAGATAAGGCGGTGGATTACGACGGAGGCACTTACACTTTCAGCAAACAGCTCTGACATGAAAAGGTTTCTGCCCCTGCTGCTGATTGCATGCCTTGCAGCATGCTCACCCAAAAAGCCGGATTACTACGTTTGTGCTTACGTGTGGCCTTCGTGTCACGACGACTCCCTTGCCCACAAATGGCTATGGGCCGACGGCGAAGGGGAGTGGGAGGTGATAAAAAAGGGAAATCCCCGTTTCGAAGGTCATTACCAGCCCAGGCAGCCCCTCTGGGGATATGAGCTCGATGACGATCCTCAGGTGGTGGAGAAGTGGATCAACACCGCCCTCAAGTATGGCGTGAACACTTTTATCTACGACTGGTATTGGTACAATGCTCCAGACGGATGGAGCGGCCCTTATCTGGAAGATGCCCTCGACAAGGGCTTCCTCGGCGCCCCGTCCAACCGGAAGATGAACTTCTACCTGATGTATGCCAACCACGATGTTAAGTATAGCTACTGGAATTACCACAAGTGGGGCGCGGATGCCGATTCGCTGCTGTTCAACCCCAGGGTCGGCATGGAAGACTGGAAGAAGATAGTCCATCGGGTGATAACGCAGTATTTCCATCTTCCCAATTATGTGAAGATAGACGGTTGTCCGGTGTTTGCAATGTTCAACAGCGGCATCTTCATCCAGGGATTCTCGTCCCCGCAGGAGGCGGCCGAAGCAATGGATTATTTCCGTGAGGAAGTCCGCAAAGCCGGATTCCCTGGCCTGCACCTGCAGCTTACCCCGGGTGGCGGAAGCGATCCAAGCGGCAAGCCGAACGGCGGGTGGGCAGCCGATATCGACCTGCTGGGAATCAACAGTATTGCCTTCTACAATATGGGCAAGTTCAATTGCGATTACATTGTCCATAACGAAAAGGCAAAGGAGGTACGCGACCGAGTCGACAAGCTATATGACATACCTCTTTTCCCCACCGTTTCGATAGGCTGGGATGATACACCCCGCTTTCCCCGCAAGGAGGCGAAGCACGTGACCCGTTTCAATCAAAGCCCGCAGGTTTTCGCCACATACCTGAAAACTGCAAAGGATTATGCCGATGCACATCGCGACAGCCAGCCTCCTTTCATCATGATAAACGCCTGGAACGAATGGGTCGAGGGCAGTTACCTTCTGCCCGACCGCCTGAACGGATACGGCTATCTGCAGGCTGTTCGGGACGTGCTTGACG
>CACXHM010000195.1 GCA_902767465.1 uncultured Bacteroidia bacterium | reverse complement strand
GAACCGCCGGATGAGAACACCGCCCGCGACGTCATCGACAAGCTCTTCTTCAGCGAGAAGCGCTACGATCTCGGCAACGTGGGACGTTTCCGTCTCAACCGCAAGCTCGGCCTGAACACCGACGAGAATCTGCGCGTGCTCACCAAGGAGGATTTCATCGAGATAGTCAAATATCTCATCCGCCTTATCAACGGCAAAGCAAGCGTGGACGATATCGACCACCTCAGCAACAGGCGCGTCCGCACCGTAGGCGAGCAGCTTGCAAACCAGTTCAGCGTAGGACTCAACCGTATGGCCCGCACCATCCGCGAAAGGATGAACGTGCGTGACAGCGAGCAGTTCACTCCTACCGACCTCATCAACGCAAAGAGCCTCTCAAGCGTCATCAATTCGTTCTTCGGCACCAGTCAGCTGAGCCAGTTCATGGATCAGACCAACCCTCTTGCCGAAATAACGCACAAGAGGCGTCTCAGCGCCCTTGGTCCCGGCGGTCTTTCCCGCGACAGGGCAGGATTCGAGGTCCGCGACGTACACTACACGCACTACGGCCGCCTCTGCCCTATCGAAAGTCCTGAAGGACCGAACATCGGCCTTATCTCCAGCCTTTGCGTATATGCGCGTATCGACAATCTCGGCTTCATTGAGACTCCCTACCGCGACGTTCACGAAGGCAAGGTTGACCTGAGTGCAGCCGGCACCCATTACATGACCGCGGAAGACGAGGAGAACAAATACGTGTCGCTTGCAAACGTGAAGATGGACGACGACGGAAATATCCTCGAGGACCGCATCCAGTGCCGCCTCGAGGCCGACTTCCCCGTTGTCACAAAGGAGCAGGTGGATTATATGGACGTAGCTCCGAACCAGATGGCTTCGGTGGCGGCATCCCTGATTCCCTTCCTCGAACACGACGATGCTCACCGTGCACTTATGGGCGCGAACATGATGCGTCAGGCAGTTCCCCTTCTCAAGCCCGAATCCCCTATCGTTGGAACCGGTCTTGAAGAGCGCGTATGCCTTGACTCCCGCACCCAGTACATTGCCGAGCGCAAGGGTGAAGTGACTTATGTCGATGCAAATGAAATCCATGTGAAATATGCGCGCACCGAAAACGAAGCCTTCGTGAGCTTTGCTCCCGAGGAGACCGTTTACAAGCTGCCCATATATCGCAGGACCAACCAGAGCACTACCGTCAACCTCATCCCCGTTGTCCGCAAGGGCGACAAGGTGGAGAAGGGACAGGTGCTTACCGAAGGCTACGCTACCCAGGGTGGAGAACTTGCCCTCGGACGCAACCTTATGGTAGCTTTCATGCCCTGGAAGGGTTACAACTATGAGGACGCCATCGTGCTCAGCGAGGAGATGGTCAAGTGGGATATCCTCACTTCCGTACATGTCGACGAGTACCTCACCGAGGTCCGTGACACCAAGCGCGGTATGGAGGAACTCACCAACGACATCCCCAACGTGAGCGAAGACGCCACCAAAAATCTCGACCAGAACGGTATCATCCGCATCGGTGCCCACATTGAGCCCGGTGATATCATGGTGGGTAAGATCACTCCAAAGGGTGAAAGCGATCCTTCCCCTGAAGAGAAACTCCTCAAGGCAATCTTCGGCGACAAGGCCGGCGATGTCAAGGATGCTTCCCTGAAGGCCCACCCTTCGCTCAGCGGAACAGTAGTCGGCACAGCGCTCTACGCCAAACTCACAAAGGAGGGCGGCCGCAAGAGCAGTGTCAAAAACGATCAGAAGACCCGTCTGGAACTGCGCGAAAGCCAGTTCAATGCCAAGGCGGAGAAACTGCGCACGGAGTTCCTCTCCAAGCTCGCAATTCTCACCAAGGGCAAGAAGAGCGCAGGCATCTTCGACCTCTTCGGAGTGGAGGTGGTGCCAAAGGACAAGGCCTTTACCGCCGACATCCTGAAGAACATCGAATACGAGAACATCAATTCCGGCAAATGGACCTCCGACAAGGACACCAACGCCCTTATCCGCGACCTCATCAACAACTACTGCATCACTCTCAAGAACGAGGCGGCAGTTTGCAAGCGTGAGATGGATCAGATAAAGGTCGGAGACAACCTGCCCAACGGAGTCATGCAGATTGCAAAAGTCTATGTGGCAAAGAAGCGCAAGATCACTGTCGGAGACAAGATGGCAGGCCGCCACGGAAACAAGGGTATCGTGGCAAAGATCGTCCTCCGCGAAGATATGCCGTTCCTCGATGACGGTACTCCCGTGGACATCGTGCTCAACCCGCTGGGTGTGCCTTCCCGTATGAACCTCGGCCAGATTTACGAGACCGTTCTCGGTTGGGCCGGAAGCAAGCTCGGAGTCAAGTTCAGCACCCCTATTTTCGACGGTGCAAGCAACGAAGAGATTGCCCAGTGGACCGACAAGGCCGGAGTTCCCCGCTATGGCAAGACCCGCCTGCGTGACGGTGGCACCGGTGACTGGTTCGACCAGCCCGCAACCGTCGGCGTGATCTACATGATCAAGCTGGGACACATGGTCGATGACAAGATGCACGCCCGCTCCATCGGTCCTTACTCCCTCATCACCCAGCAGCCTCTCGGAGGAAAGGCCCAGTTCGGCGGCCAGCGCTTCGGAGAAATGGAGGTGTGGGCTCTCGAGGCCTTTGGTGCAGCAAACGTGCTTCAGGAAATTCTTACCGTAAAGTCCGATGATGTGACCGGCAGGAGCAAAACATACGAGGCCATCGTAAAGGGTGACCCCATGCCGCCTGCAGGAATACCCGAATCACTGAACGTGCTGCTGCACGAACTGCGTGGTCTCGGCCTCAAGGTTACATTGGAATAGTTAACAACGGATAATCTGAAAAGAATATGCCCAGTTTCAACAGTAAAGATAACAAGGTAAAGAGCAATTTCCAGACAATCAGCATTTCGCTCGCATCTCCGGAAGATATCATCGACCGCAGCTGTGGCGAAGTCCTGAAGCCGGAAACCGTCAACTACCGCACCTACAAACCGGAGCGTGACGGTCTCTTCTGCGAGAAGATCTTCGGCCCCACCAAGGACTATGAATGCTATTGCGGAAAATACAAAAGGATCCGCTACCGCGGCATTGTCTGCGACAGGTGCGGAGTCGAAGTTACCGAAAAGAAGGTGCGCCGCGAACGCATGGGTCATATCACCCTGACCGTTCCGGTAGCGCACATCTGGTACTTCAAGAGTGCTCCCAACAAGATTTCCGCTGTTCTCGGACTTCCCGCAAAGAAGCTCGAATCGGTCATCTATTATGAGAAGTATATAGTTACCCGTCAGGGCGCAAGCGATGTCCCCAAATACGAACTCCTCGCAGAGGAAGAGTATCTGGATGTGCTCGCAAAACTCCCCGGGAACGAGAATCTTCCCGATTCCGATCCCGACAAATTCATCGCAAAGATGGGTGCCGAGGGTATCTATGACCTCCTCAAGGAGATCGATCCAGAAGCGCTATGCCACGAACTCCGCCAGAAAATGCTGGTTGAGACCTCGCAGCAGCGCAAGGCCGAAATCCTCAAACGCCTCCAGGTTGTGAAGTGGTTCCAGGAGAGCAAGCGCGTAAACCGTCCCGAGTGGATGATCATGAAGGTGATACCGGTTATTCCGCCGGATCTCCGTCCCCTCGTCCCGCTGGACGGCGGCCGTTTCGCAACCTCCGACCTCAACGACCTCTACAGGCGTGTGATCATCCGTAACAACCGTCTCAAGAAGCTCATCGAAATAAAGGCTCCCGAAGTGATTCTGCGCAATGAAAAGCGTATGCTTCAGGAAGCCGTCGACAGCCTCTTCGACAACTCCAAGAAGAGCTCTGCCGTAAAGAGCGAAAGCAACCGCGCCCTCAAGAGTCTTTCCGACTCGCTTAAGGGAAAACAGGGTCGCTTCCGCCAGAACCTCCTCGGAAAGCGCGTCGACTACTCGGCACGTTCCGTTATCGTGGTAGGCCCCGAACTCAATATGCATGAGTGCGGACTTCCGAAGTTCATGGCTGCTGAGCTCTACAAACCGTTCATCATCCGCAAGCTCATCGAGCGCGGAATCGTGAAGACGGTCAAATCCGCAAAGAAGATCGTGGACCGCAAGGATCCCGTAATCTGGGATATCCTCGAAAACGTTATGAAGGGACACCCCGTGCTGCTCAACCGCGCACCTACCCTCCACCGTCTGGGTATCCAGGCTTTCCAGCCAAGGATGATCGAAGGAAAAGCCATCCAGCTGCACCCGCTCGCATGTACGGCATTCAACGCCGACTTCGACGGTGACCAGATGGCCGTCCACCTCCCGCT
>CACXHM010000194.1 GCA_902767465.1 uncultured Bacteroidia bacterium | reverse complement strand
TTAAGAAGGTAATGCCCGTTGTCGAGGGCAAAAACATCTTTGGTCTTGCCTGAATAAACTCGTTCCATTATTATATAAGGTTAAAAGATTCCACCAACAACGGGATACAAATTTACATTTTATTTTATATTTTTGAAAGGTAATCGACGCATATTATGAACAAAAAAAGTGTATTTTTTCAACACCTGTGCACATTTTTCTGCATATTGTCACTTATCATGTCCTTCTGTGCATCGGCCCAGAATCTCAAACCCGTGAAGGACAAGGCCACAAAAAAATATGGTTATAAGTCCAAGGGCGACAAGGCCTGGATAATCGGGCCGGAATACGATAGAGCATGGCATTTCTCCGGAGGCTATGCAGAAGTGCAAGTAGGTGAATATATAGGGCTGATAAACACCTATGGAGAGTTCATCTTCCCTCCGGAATACAGCAAAATAAGCAAATTCGACAAAAATGGATTCTGCGAACTGACCAAAAGGGTAAACGGAGTCAAGCTGCATGGCATTGCCGACATGGATGGACGTATCAGGATTCCGGTGGAGTGCCGTTCGGTGAGCGCCGACCGGCAGGGCCTCTTCCTTTATGCCAAATACGATACGGAAATTCCCGGATTCAAGCCAGAACAACTATGGGGAATATACGACACAGAAGGCCGTCAGGTTTTTGCCCCGCAGTTTTCATCTCTGCCATCTTTTACAAACGGCACATGCATTATCAGAAAGGGCAGCAGCGGGAAATACGGAGTCATAGGTGCAGACGGGACCATACTCATGCCATTCAACTATCTTGCGATTTCCCGCTATTCGGGAGGCTTCAAAGCCCTCGGCACAGATTTCTCCCTCACCACCCTGACCCCCGACCTGCGCAGCAGCCAGACAATAAGACACCCCGGGGCGGTCTTTCCCTATGATCCGAAAGACGACATCATCAGGGCGGCAGCCTGGCATAAAGGTCCCGTCGGCATCAGACTTCACCGCAACGGGATCAAACTTGCAAACCTCCATATGGCGTATTCGTCGGTCCAGGCAATATGCACAGATCTTCCCATCGACTGGGGATATGGCCGCTTTGTGCGGCTGGAGCCATGCGCAGTGCCGCCAGGCAGCCCGAATTCGATGTATTACGGCACCGGCCACAGTTCCTACACGCTCAAGGCAATTCTTTATGAAGAAGATGGCAGTTATGTGCGTGAACTCTGCAGCGAAGGATGGATTGAGGCCAATTTCAGTGAAGGAGCTATCTACAACGCCGGAGGCCACAGCCGTTGGCTGATACTTGCCGACCCCAACGCCATAGGGGTACCGGCTTACACCATGGACATTCACGACTATAAACCCGTAAATCATACCGAAGTTTTTTCCGGACTCGGCATATCAGTAGCGGAAGTCAGCAACCTGCTCAATCTTTACAATTTCACTTCCCGCTGCCGCGAAATTTACGAGGGCGAGAATATCGGACTTAATTCCTATACGCCGCGAGTGCCGACAGCAAGCCAGACGCGCGCTGAACGCGCTGTAAACCGTTCTCCGATATTCCGTTATCCATTCCACATGGGCGAAGTGGTAAACTGCAAAGTGCTGCGCAAGGACGGGATTCCAAAGCTGGAGCTCTCCGATGAACTTGTCTGCTTCTACAAAGACAGGGTGGACGACCCGTATTTCACTTTCTCCGGAGGAGAAGAGCTTATTTATTGGGGGCCAAACAATGCCCGGACGGTGGTAATGAGCCTCGAAGCCGTCCCAAATTCCGGCAACCTTCAGGATGATGTATATAAAACCGGATTCTCATATATTATTGCGCTGAACATGTATGAAGAGGACGGACGCTGGCTCCGTACGCTTGCCACGGCACCATTCATCGATTTCATCCAAGACGGAATAATTGTGTTTGAAGGCCTGGGCATTGCCTTGATTGGTCCTCGCACAGGAATCGCCCCCGGAGCGGGAAGGCCGCTGCCACAGAAACAGGGGCACGTAGTGATAAACCGGAACGGACAGGCACCGCGAAACCCGGTAACCACTAACGGCGGAGCAAGAAACAGTACTGCGGTAACACCTTCCGCCAAACCCGCAGACATGCAACCCGTTGCCCACACGATTTCCGCCCTGGAGGCCGCTTTCCCGGCTTACAGATAAGAAATTCACAGATACCTGTTGATAATTTTATACAAATTATTTGAATATTTCGTCGATTTGGGATAACTTTGAAAGTAATCCAAGTCAACATATGAACAACAAACATCAAAGAACAGTCGGAACCGTGTCCCGCGGTATCCGCTGCCCTATCATTCGAGAGGGTGACAATCTTGCAGAAATTGCAAGCGGCTGTGTTCTTGAAGCTGCTCAAGAAGAGGGCTTCAGCCTCCGTGACCGGGACGTAATATGTGTGACAGAGTCCGTCGTAGCCCGTGCAATGGGCAATTACGCAAGCATTCACGACATTGCCGCTGACGTTCGGGCAAAAACCGGCGGGGGCACTGTCGGTGTCATCTTCCCCATCCTCAGCCGCAACCGATTTGCGATATGTCTGCGTGGCATTGCTCTGGGATGCAAGAAGATTGTGCTTATGCTCTCCTACCCTTCCGATGAGGTGGGCAACTCCCTTGTAAGTCTCGACAAAATCGATGCAGCAGGGGTGAATCCTTATTCGGACGTACTCTCCCTTGAACGTTACCGCGAACTGTTCGGAGTCAATCCCCACGAGTTTACCGGTGTCGATTACGTTGACTATTACTCCAGACTCATCCGGGAATGCGGTGCAGATGTGGAAATCATCTTTGCCAACCGCCCGGCAACAATTCTGAAGTACACCGACACGGTAATCACCTGCGACATCCACACACGTGTCCGCACTAAAAGGATACTTCGTGATGCGGGAGCAAAGGTGGTTCTTGGGCTCGACGACATAATGAACGCACCTGTAAATGGCAGCGGTTACAACGAAACCTATGGTCTTCTCGGTTCCAACAAAGCCACGGAAGAAAGTGTGAAGCTCTTTCCCCGCGACTGTAAAGGTCTTGTCCTCGACATCCAGGCACGAATCCTGGCAGCTACCGGCAAGCATGTCGAGGTCATGGTATATGGCGACGGAGCTTTCAAGGATCCTCAGGGCAAAATATGGGAACTTGCCGACCCTGTAGTGTCTCCCGCCTTTACCGACGGACTACGCGGAACGCCCAATGAACTCAAGATCAAGTATCTGGCCGACAACGAATTTGCAGGACTCAGCGGCGCGGAACTGCGTGACGCCATTTCAGCAAGCATCAAAGCAAAAGACGCCGACCTCAAGGGAAAGATGGCCTCCGAAGGGACCACTCCCAGACAACTTACCGACCTGATAGGGTCCTTGTGCGACCTCACCAGCGGTTCCGGCGACAAAGGCACTCCTGTTGTGCTTGTCCAGGGATACTTCGACAACTATTCGGTCGAATAATCAGGTTTGTGATTTATCAGGAGGGGCCACCGCTTTTCACTGTGGTAGCCTTTCGAAGAGACAATGTCGGGATGGTTGACCCCTTGCGGGTCACTGTCCCGCATATTGTCTATGTAAGAGGGGGACGTTCCGCCACCTATAGTCATCAGGCTTAACAGCGCTTTTAGCCTGAGCATTCTTCTTCCCGGATGGGTCTTGACGCATGGCAGAAAGACAGAAAGCATCTAAAGCCGTGGAGGCAACCACTTGATAATCAGTAGATTCAACAATTCTTCTCCCTCTCAAATGGAGAACAAGAATCTTGTCAGTTATTGATTATCAGTTTGTTAGCTCCACGATCTTTATTCACGACCGCGGACCTTCCTTGAAAAAGGCCAAAATCCCGGAAGGTCCCCGGCAGAAAGTCCGGACCTTCCTTAAAAAAGGCCAAAATCCTGGAAGGTCCCCGGCAAAAAAACACGGACCTTCCTTAAAAAAGCCCGAAAACCTGGAAGGTCCCCGGCAAAAAAACACCGACCTTCCTTGAAAAAGCCAGATATCTTGGAAGGTCCACACAAAAAGCTACGGACCTTCCTTAAAAAAGGCCAAAAACCTGGAAGGTCCCCGGCAGAAAGTCCGGACCTTCCTTGAAAAAGCCCAAAATCCCGGAAGGTCCTCACAAAACAATACCGACCTTCCTTGAAAAAGCCCGAAAACCTGGAAGGTCCCGACAAAAAAACACGGACCTTCCTTGAAAATCCACCAAAACAAGGAAGGTCCAGATGCGATGCCTGCGTGGGCAGAAAAGGGATCAAAACCGGGCGTTATTCACATGTGATTGAGGTACAGAATTTTACTTCCAAACCATCGACAGATTCTGCCGAAAGTCTGGAAGCATTACAATGTAGCACAATAAGTTACAAAAAACAGCCCGGCAGAAAGCCGGGCATTGCAATAAATATCTGGGGAAGGAGATTCTACTGCTCGTCTGGAGCATCGTTTCCACCTTGAGGGCCCTGAGGACCACCGGGCTGTCCGCCGGGGAATCCTCCCTGACCAGGGTTGAATCCCGCACCGCCCTGTGCCTGCTGGCCAGCCTGATACATCTTTTCGAAGGCTTTGCTGAGGGCTTCGGAGTAACGGTCGATTTCTTCCAGATTCTGATTCTTCACCGCCTCCTTAAGAGGATTCAGGTTGCTTTCAACCTCGGCCTTCACGTCTGCGGGAACCTTGTCGCCGTTGTCCTTCAAGAACTTCTCAGCCTGGAAGCAGAGGGCGTCGGCATTGTTGATCTTGTCAACACGTTCCTTGGCAGCCTTGTCCGCATCTTCGTTGGCCTTTGCCTCATCGCGCATACGCTTGATTTCGTCATCGCTAAGGCCGCTTGAAGCTTCGATACGGATGTGCTGTTCCTTACCGGTGGACTTGTCTTTTGCAGAGACACTCAGGATACCGTTGGTATCGATATCGAAGGAGACTTCGATCTGAGGAATTCCACGGGGTGCCGGGGCGATTCCGTCAAGATGGAAGATACCGATCTGCTTGTTGTCCTTTGCCATGGGTCGCTCACCCTGCAGCACACGGATTTCCACCGAAGGCTGATTGTCAGCTGCCGTACTGAAGACCTGCTCCTTGTGGACAGGGATGGTGGTGTTGCTCTCGATAAGCTTTGTCATCACTCCGCCGAGAGTCTCGATACCGAGACTAAGTGGAGTCACGTCAAGAAGAAGGACGTCCTTCACATCACCGGCAAGCACTCCACCCTGGATGGATGCACCGATTGCAACGACCTCGTCGGGGTTGACGCTCTTGTTGGGTTCCTTGCCGAAGAACTGCTTTACGAGTTCCTGGATCTTGGGAATACGGGTGCTGCCGCCTACGAGCAGGACTTCGTCGATATCTGAAGTGTTCAGATGAGCATCCTGAAGGGCTTTGCGGCAAGGCTCGATGCTGCGCTGGAAGAGGTTGTCGCAGAGAGCTTCGAATTTGGCACGGGTCAGACTCTTTACAAGGTGACGGGGAACACCGTCAACTGCAGTGATGTAAGGAAGATTGATTTCGGTGCTGGTTTGGTTCGAAAGCTCGATCTTTGCCTTTTCGGCAGCTTCTTTGAGGCGCTGCAGGGCCATAGGATCCTTTTTCAGATCGAGGCCGCTGTTCTCGGAAGCGAATTCGCTTGCGAGCCAGTCTATGATCACCTGGTCGAAATCATCACCACCAAGATGGGTGTCACCATTCGTGGATTTAACCTCAAATACGCCATCGCCAAGTTCAAGGATAGAGATATCAAAGGTTCCGCCCCCAAGGTCATATACGGCGACCTTCATATTCTTGTTTTTCTTGTCAAGGCCATACGCAAGTGCGGCAGCAGTAGGTTCGTTGATGATACGCTTCACATCGAGCCCGGCAATCTTGCCCGCTTCCTTGGTTGCCTGACGCTGACTGTCGGAGAAATATGCAGGCACCGTGATGACAGCCTCTGTGACTGGCTGGCGCAGATAATCTTCAGCAGTCTTCTTCATTTTCTGAAGAATTATGGCACTGATCTCCTGAGGAGAGTAAAGACGTCCGTTGATATCTACACGCGGAGTATTGTTGTCACCCTTTACAACACTGTATGGCACCCTGGATATCTCACGGCCAACCTGATCGTAGGTTTCACCCATGAAACGTTTGATGCTGAACACTGTATTCTTGGGGTTGGTAATGGCCTGACGTTTTGCAGGGTTACCTACCTTGCGCTCTCCATCTTCCGTGAAGGCCACCACCGAAGGAGTGGTACGCTGACCTTCATTATTTATAATAACGGTAGGCTGGTTGCCTTCCATGACCGCCACGCAACTGTTTGTGGTTCCAAGGTCGATTCCAATAATTTTTCCCATATCGTAATTCCTTTTTTGTTTTTCTTTAACCTGTCACTTTCCCGTGACGCAATCAGTCATATCGAAAGCTGTGCCAATGGAATAATTCTGACAAATTGTCATTATCTTTGCAACTCACGAGCTAAGACATGGATTATAAAGACATAGCATCACGCATTGTTTACGAAGACAACCACCTGATCGTAATCAACAAGAAGCCGGGCGAAATCGTGCAGGGAGACAAGACTGGCGATGAGCCACTCAGCGAAACCCTGAAAGCTTTCATCAAAGTACGCGATTCCAAACCAGGGAACGTTTTCCTGGGGGTCCCGCACCGTTTGGACAGGCCGGTAAGCGGACTCTGTATCTTTGCAAAAACATCGAAATCCCTTGAACGCCTGAACTCAATGTTTAGGGATGGACAAATCCACAAAAGCTATCTGGCTTTATGCTGCGCAGCCCCTGCGGAGCCGGAAGCCCTGCTGGAGAACATGCTGGAGCGCAACGAACGTCTCAACAAGAGCTTCGTAACAAAAAAAACAGGACCCACGGCCAAACTGGCCAAACTCAAATATCGTCACATAGCGGATACCGACCGTTATCATCTGCTGGAAGTTGAGCTTATGACAGGACGCCACCATCAGATACGCTGCCAGCTCTCGCACATCGGGTGTCCCATCAAAGGCGACTTGAAATACGGAGCACCAAGATCAAATCCCGACGGAGGGATCTGCCTGCACGCCTTCAGCATCAGTCTTGTTCATCCTGTGTCAAAGCTTCCCCTTCATCTTCAGGTTCCTCCTCCGCAATCATGGAAGCTGCCCGACGGGGTGCTGCCAGCCTGATGCGCGTAAGCATGTCGGACGGCGTTTCATCCAGAAACATCTTGAACGCCAGGTTATAAGTAACGACGGAATGGAATCCGCACATGAATGATAATTCTATTATCTTCAGCCACGGATCCTGTTTCATGAGTTCCACAGAATACATTACCCTGTGGTGATTTACGAACTGCCGGAAATTTTTTCCGGCATATTTGTTTATCGCACGGGATATATACAGTTTGTTCACCTTTATGGCATCGGCGAAGTTTTCCAGGGTAAAAGAATCATCGAGATATGGCCGGCGCATTTTCATGTAACGGCATACTTTCTTGTAAACCTGCGCAAGAATGTTCACTTCCACCTCAGGCACGTACACGCCACTTTTGGTATTCGAAGTGATAATCCCCTGAATCCTCCGTTCTTTCTTGTGCGACAGAAGCATGGTGTGCCCGGAATACGATTTCCTGTGCATGAGAACATCCAGAAGGACAGCCGCCGCAGCCCCGCAGACAGAAGCAGCCACGGGAACAGGACGGTCTCCGTGAAATGGGAGAAAGAGCGATATGGTCGTAAGCGTAAGCGCTGAATAGAAGGTGCGGGAATCCTCTGCAGCGAAACACCAGATGGCATCCCGGCGGAAAAGGCTCGCCACTTCTTTATATTTCCCGCCCATGCGCACTACATTATATATGAGTATCATGAGCATCGACGGTCCCAGAAGCAACTGAATCGGCAGATTGTACAATCCTGCCGGAACGACGGCAAGCAAATAGTACACCACCGCTATCAGCGATGCTTTTACCGAAGGGCCTGTTTCTTCGTGGGACAGAGGGAACATCACCGAAATCACGGGGCCGCTGAAAAGCAGGCAGCATATTCTGAATTCGCGTCCATCGGAAGGGCAGAGGACGAAATCCATCGAAACAAGCAGGACGCTCAGTGCAAACGGAAGTATCCGCAGGAAGAAATGTACCGTAATCAGTTTTCTCATCTTTCTGTTTTGTTTTCAGGCGCAAGATACGATTTACTCCCGGACGTTAGGGAGTACGTACCGGGAGTAAAAACTAAAAAAATTATTAACCCCTGCGAAAAAGTTTTTACCTACAGATAAAACCCACCGCTATTTCTTCTTGATGACATCAAAGCCCTTCCCATATACTCCGGTAACAGAGGAGACCGAAAGGAATGCGTCGGGATCGATGGTTTTGACATATCGGAGAAGGAGATTAAGGTCGCTCTTGCGAGTGAGGACCATAAGCACCTCGGTATCCTGTTTGGTATACCAGCCCTTTCCGTCCAGGACAGTAACCCCGCGGTGAAGATCGTGGGTAATCGCATCTGCGATTTCCGCATAATTCTTGGAAAGGATAAAGAGCTGCACGCTCTGGCGGGAGCCCGATATCACAAGGTCGAGAACAGTGCTGTTTATCACGATCAATATAAAACCATACACTACCGTAGTAACCTTACCAACGAATGGCATCAATTCACCATCCGGGGTGTACGAAGGCACCAGCATCGAAGAAGTGATGACTACCACATCCATTATAAGGATCAGCCGTCCGGGCGATACGTTGCGGTATTTGTTTACCATCAATGCAATGATATCCGTGCCGCCGGTACTGCCTCCGGCAACCATGGTAAGGCCTATGCCTACCCCCACCATAATGCCGCCCATGATGGTGCTCATCAGTTTGCCGTTGTCAATGGCAATTGCCTGAATGAAATCCGCAGGGATTATAGCCTGGAAAACATTCAGGCCGACGGATGCAAGAACGGTGGCATAGATGGTCTTCCATCCGAATCCGAATCCGAGCACGAATACCGCCGCAATAATCAAGGCAACATTGATTACGAAATAAGAATAACCGATTTTTATCACTCCATGTGTCGCATACTGGAGAATTGCTGAAAGACCGGTCACTCCACCTCCTACCAGATTGTTTGACACCAGGAAAATGCTCCACCCCAGGACATAGAGCAGGATGCCAACCGTGACCATCGCATAGTCACGCAAAGTCCTTGCAAAACTAGTTTTGAGAATTGTCGTCCCCATTGTTTTCTTTTTTCTTTCTGCTTATTCCTGCCTTAATCTCCTCGAATCCTTCACCATATACGCTACCGACCTGCGTCACTGTTATAAAAGCCTTGTCATCGAGGTCTTTGATCACCTTGCTCACTTCGGGGAGTTCATTGCGGCGCATCAAAAGCAGAAGGACGTCCTTCTCCTTCTTTGTGTACCACCCCAATGCTTTCAGCACGGTGACCCCACGCTCCATCTTCGTAGCGATATAGTCGGCGATTTCCTTATATTTTGAAGAGAATACAAGCAGTTGTATCGTTCCCCTGTCCCCTACGACGACATAGTCGATCACCATGGCATAGGTTGCCATCATAATATATCCATACATCATATCCCCGAACACTTTTCCGGGCAGGAAGAGTATGGAAGTAATGATAATGAAGTCAGTTATAAGGAAGAGTTTGCTGAGCGAAACCGGCCAGTATTTATTGACAATCAGAGCAATGATATCCGTGCCTCCGGTGCTGCCTCCCTTTCGGATCGTAAGTCCCACGCCGATAGCCTCAAGTACTCCGGCCAAAACGGGAATAAGCACACGTTCATGGATGTAGAAGAAATTGCCGGGGACAGCATGCATCCACTGCATGGCAGGCATGGCGAACACTTTCAGAAGCAGCGTCTGTATAAGGATACAATACAGCGTCCGAAACCCGAAGCCAATCCCGAATGCCAGTACAGCCAGTACGATAAGAGCCAGATTGATAACAAAATAGGAGTACGATGCAATGATTATCCCGCCTGTTGCATACTCAATCACTGCACAGAGACCCATAAGCCCGCCCGCAGACATGCCGTTGGGAATCATGAAGCACTCCCAGCATATCGTTACGAGCAGGACTGCAAAAGTCATATCCAGATAGTCCTTGACTGCCTTCAATACCTTTCCTTTCATTTCACGACCAGATTAACCATGCGTCCGGGAACGACAATAACTTTAACTATAGAGAGCCCTCCCACATATTTGGCAGTCTGTTCCAGGCTGCGGATATGGGCTTCAACTTCTGCAGGTGCAGCGTTTTTGGGCATATCAACGGTGAAACGCGTCTTTCCGTTGAAAGAAACCGGGTATGTAACGCTGTCCTCAACAGTAAGGGACTCGTCATATTTGGGGAATACAGCCCCGGTAACGCTTTCAGAGTGCCCGAGCTGTTCCCACAGTTCTTCCGCCATATGGGGAGCAAACGGAGAAAGCAATACCACGAGAGGCTCCAGTACCTCACGGGAACGGCACCCGAGTTCCGTAAGTTCGTTCACTGCAATCATGAACGCACTGATTGTAGTATTATATGAGAAGTTCTCAATGTCTTCCTGTTCCTTGCCGATAAGCTTATGCAGGGCCTTGAGTTCCTTGGCAGTAGCCTTGACATCGGTGACCAGGAAGCCTTCGCGGCTGTTGTAAAGCCTCCAGAACTTCTTCAGAAAACGGTTTACACCGTCAATTCCCTTTGTATCCCATGGCTTGCTCTGCTCCACGGGGCCAAGGAACATCTCGTACAGGCGAAGTGTATCCGCACCATAACTGTCGCAGATATCGTCCGGATTCACCACGTTGTACATACTCTTGCTCATCTTCTCGACAGCCCAGCCGCAAATATATTCTCCATCCTCAAGCACGAATTCTGCATCGGCATACTCGGGCCGCCAGGCCTTGAAGGCCTCAATGTCGAGCCTGTCATTATGCACAAGATTGATGTCGACATGGATTTCGGTCGTGTCGTAGGAATCTTTAAGCCCAAGTGACACGAAGCGATTGGTGCCGACAATGCGGTAAACGAAATTGGAACGTCCCTGAATCATGCCCTGGTTCACCAGTTTCCGGAAGGGTTCATCTTCGCAGACGTATCCGAGATCATAGAGGAACTTGTTCCAGAAACGTGAATAGATAAGATGCCCGGTAGCATGTTCAGTTCCGCCCACATAGAGATCGACATTGCGCCAATACCTGTCGGCAGCGGCACTCACAAGAGCCTCGTCGTTATGCGGATCCATATAACGCAGATAGTATGCGCTGGAGCCGGCAAATCCTGGCATGGTGGACGTCTCGAGGGGATATCCCTTGTAGGTCCAGTCCTTCGCGCGGGCAAGAGGCGGCTCGCCTCCGACAGATTTGTAGGATTCGATCTCGGGGAGGAGCAGAGGCAGATCCTCATCCG
>CACXHM010000193.1 GCA_902767465.1 uncultured Bacteroidia bacterium | reverse complement strand
TCAAAACGTGGGCTATTGCCTGTACGGAAGTAAAAGACACATGATGATGGAAGTCTTTACAGACTACTCCATGCCGTTTTACAAGTTCGGGGAACTTATGTTTCTTGATAAAATCACAACTCCAGAGTGGGTACATTTTATCAGCACCACATTCAGCGAGACAGGCAAGCATATTAGTGACAAACTTTGCGAGAGCATTGTTTCTTTTGCAGATAATCATCCGTACTATGTACAACAGCTTTCCCAGCAAGTATGGCTCAGAACAGAGATCGATGCAACAGAAGAAATAATATGTGAAGCGCATTCAGACATAATCGCTCAGCTGAGCCTCATGTTTGATAATCTGACACAGACATTGACCAACGGCCAGATTTGCCTCTTGCGGGCTATGTCTGCCGGAGAAAAAAATCTTACTTCCAAGGCAGTCATGGACAAGTACAATCTCTCTTCGCCGACAATGATTTCCCGTGCACGAAAAGCCCTTGTCGAGAAAGATATCCTCGATTATATTGGGGGGATTTATTCGTTCCAAGATCCCATGTATGCTTATTGGATGAAGCATCAATATTTCCGGTTATAGTTTTTTTCTGTATTCCACAAATTTGCTTGCTGGTAGGCGGGGTATTTCTTTGCTTGTTTAATGGTCATTGCCGATCTTTCTGATTATCTTTGCCAAAATGATGAAAAAGTTTGCATTTTTTATAATTCTGCTCGCCCTTCAGTCATGCTCGACGGCGAATTATGTGCAAAAGCGATTTGATCGTACTACTTCTGAGGGCCTGAGTGTGGCTGTGGCGCACCGTGGGTGCTGGTTGCGCGAACATAATGGAGAGTTCTACATCCCGGAGAACAGCCCCCATGGCATAAAGATGGCCGCCAGGTATGGCTATCCGGCGATAGAGCTCGACGTTAAATACACTCTCGACAGCGTGATGGTGGTGATGCACGATGCCACCATCAACCGCACGATGCGCAACGCCTCGGATTATTCGAAAATCAAGGTCCCGGTGGAGGTTTCGGAAACTCCGTTTGCTGTTCTTCGCGAAAAGTATGTCCTGGAATCCTCCGATCCTTCCATGCGTACGCCTATCCCCACTCTGGAAGAGATGCTCCTCGTCTGCAGGAAAACCGGAATCGTTCCCATGCTTCACAGTCAGGTGACGGAGTCCTACTCCCTTGCACAGAGGATACTGGGGAACAGATGGATTGCTTTCAGTTCGGAAAAATCCGAAATGCTCAATGCAAGGAAAGTTTCGGACTGCCTTGTGTTGTGGGATCCGGGAGAACGCCCTGTGGACGAAACCTTGGAGGGTCTTCGGGAAATAGGCGGATGGTGCGGAATGAGCACAATGCGCCACAAAATGCTCGATGCTTCTTATATCCGGGCGGTGCGGGATTCCGGATATGAAGTACAGGCTTCAATCTTCCCTTCTCCACATGAGCAGAGGGCCTTGCACGATGGGGTGTCGATAGAATTGTCGGATTTCTTCTGGCACCAGACTGCCGGTCGCAAACCCGTTGCTACCATCTCGGAAAGCGTTGTTCTCGCCGACGGGCAGACCTGGAAGAGTCCGAAGATGGAGACAGGAGATTTTGCTGCACTTACCATCCATTTGAATTTTCAGGGTAATATAGAGGTGAGTGTTGACGATTATGGTAAGACCGGCAAGAAAAGATGGGGGAAGATGCCTCGGCTCTACGAACTTCACCGCGACAGCGAAGGCGAGGAAGTGCTGTGCCTGCGACTTTACAAAACAACTCCTTCTTTTGAGATTAAGGCGATTGGAGACGCTTCCGTAAAGGTTAGCGCTTCCGTTTATGAACTCTGAGAATGAAAAAACTTAAACTCGGGCTTTTCCCAAAAGTGGTGATTGCCATTGTCTGCGGCGCCCTTCTCGGCCTTGTGCTGCCAGATGCTGTCGTGCGTCTTTTCAAGACTTTTAACATGCTTTTCGCGCAGCTCCTTAAATTCATCGTCCCTCTTCTGGTTCTGGGGCTGGTCACTCCGGCTATTGCAGGTCTTGGGAAGGGTGCAGGAAAGATGCTCCTTGCAGTCGTGGTCATTTCCTATATCTCCACTATCTTTTCCGGTTTCCTGTCGTTCGGTGGTGCGAATCTGGTGGTTCCGCACATACTTGAAGTCGGTGAACTGTCTCCGGAGGGGGTCCAGGCCAAGGAATTTGCACCATTCATCGAGCTTAAGATTCCGCCGCTCTGCGATATTCTGACTGCTTTGGTGCTGTCGTTCATGATCGGCATCGGGATTATCGTTACAAATGCACCTGCCCTTAAAAAGGGCTTCGATGAGTTCGGAGCGATAGTAAAACTTACCATCGAGAAGGTGATCATCCCACTGCTGCCCTGGTATATCTTTACGATGATCTGCGAGATGAGCGCCAAGGGAGTGATTGCCGCGGTGATGGGTTCCGGGGTAAAGATCATTCTCACCGGAGTCGTTTTTTCGATACTGTACCTGATCCTGCAGTACTGCATTGCGGGAGCCATTGCAGGAAAGAACCCCTTGCGGTGCCTTGGCAGAATGCTTCCCGCCTATCTGACCGGTTTTTCGATCTGCTCTTCTTCTGCTGCGATTCCGGTCACTCACAGGTGTACTCTTCGCAACGGCGTTTCGCCCGAAATTGCCGATTTTGTGGTGCCGCTGTGCTCCACGGTGCACATGTGCGGTTCCACAATCAAACTCGCTGTCACATCATTCGCCGTGGCCTATATTTTCGGGATTGATGTGCCGCTTGCCGCCTATGCCGACTTTGTGCTGGTGCAGGGGATTGCAACCGTGGCTGCGCCCGGCGTGATGGGTGGCGTGCTGATGGCTTCGGTAGGACTGCTTGAAAGCATTATGGGATTCAGCCCCGAACAGACGGCGCTGGTAATGACCCTGTATCTGGCCCTGGATGGTTACGGGCCCGCGTGTAATGTTACGGGCGACGGTGCCATAGCTCTTATTATCGACAGAATCTTTAAAAAGAAACAATAAAATGAAACGTCTTTCTTTGTTTGTCCTTTGCCTGGGACTGACTGCCTTTGTTTCGGAGGCGAGGCCGATGAAATCCAGGGTGATACAACAGGCGTATTCTCCCGACGGAAAGGATCTTCAGAAAAACTTCGACTGGACCATTGATGCTCTTCGCCGCTGCGATCCGAGCCTGGACATAGTAGTGCTTCCGGAAACAGCATCGATACCCGGGAAAACTTTTTCTCACGAAGAATATATGAGGGTCGGGCCCGAGAATACCCGTTTGCTGCTTGAGGCCTGCTCCGAGACGGCCCGCCGCTGCAGTACCCTGGTGTTTGCAGGTGCTCCGGATTTTTCTTTGGAAGTGCCGCGCAACACGATATTCGTTTTCGACAGGACGGGGAACATTGTCGGGAAGTACTATAAGCAGCATCTTGTGAGAAGCGAGTGGAAGTTTCTCGACAAATCATACACCGAAGAATGGGAGCAGCCATATATCCTTGAAATAGAAGGGCTTAAATTCGCCTTTATGATTTGCTACGACTTCTATTTTTATGAGAACTATGCCAACATCGCGAGATGGAAACCGGACATCATCATAGGATGCTCGCATCAGCGCAGCGATACTTTCCGGGCGCTGGATCTGATAAATGCGTTCTGCGCCTATCATACCGGCGCATACGTGGTGAGGGCTTCCGTTTCGATGGGCCCGGATTCCGAACTCGGAGGTTGCTCCTGCGTTGCAGCGCCAACAGGAGAGATTCTTGCTACTCTCCGTTCTGAGGTCGCAACCCTTGATGTTACCTTCGATCCCTCAAAGAAATACCTTAAGCCTGCAGGTTACGGAAATCCTCCCGCAATGCATTCGGAATACATCGATCTTGGCCGCCGCCCGTGGAAGTATCGTCCGGGAGGGAGCGCCATCGTGCCTCCTCTCAGCGAAGCTCCTTCAAACCGCAGCGTCGTTACCAGCAACGACATGGCAACTCTCGGGGCTGCCGTCGCAACCGGCACCCAGGAGATCTGCATCACTCTTGATTCCGGGGCGGACTGGGAACCTTTCCTTAAGGACGTTCTGAAACACTTCTCCTGCCATGTCATAATGAATATCCGTCTGAAGGGAGCAGGATGGGATGAGGCCTCCATTGCAAGAGTCAAAGACTTAGTGTTTATCTACGACGCCCAGGGGCACGTTTACTACACGAAAATGTGAGATAAGAGAAAAAATGAACTAAATTTGCGACCGATGTTGATACAACGCCTGATACTCAAACGTGCTGCAAAGGCCTGGCGAAAAGCACCGGGAGCAGCGGTTCCCACGATATGCGTGGGCAATCTTACGGTAGGGGGGACCGGAAAGACCCCTCACACCGAAATGATACTCCGGCTCCTTGCGGAACTGCGGCCGGAACTCAAACCTTCCGTGCTTTCACGCGGGTACAAGCGTAAAAGCAAAGGGTTCCAATATGTGCTGACTGGCAGCACCGCAGCTTTTGCGGGTGACGAACCTTTGCAGATCAAGCGAAAGTTCCCGGGCGTCAGCGTTGCCGTCGACAAAAACCGTGTAGAGGGATGCAAGGCCCTGGCAGAAAACGGGGCGGACATTATAGTTCTCGACGATGCCTTCCAGTATAAAAAACTGCATGCCAGCCTGAATATCGTGCTGGTCAGCTACTGGCGTCCCGTCTTCGAAGACAGTCTGCTTCCTTTCGGCAGGCTCAGGGACCTTCCGGAACGGCTGTCCGATGCGGAGGTGGTGATTGTGACCAAATGTCCGCATGAACTTGATCCTGAGGAAAAAGATGAATGGCGGACGAAACTGAAGCTCCGCGAAGGCCAGCATCTCTTTTTTACCACTATAGAGTACGATGCTCCGGTTGCCGTATGGCCGGACGAAGCGGATCCCCGCTACAATTACTCCAAGACTGTCATTCTTTTCAGCGGCATAGCTGACGACAGGGCAATCAGAGCCCATCTGAGCGATACTTATAAGATTGTCGAGGTCCTGAGCTTCCCCGACCATCATGCCTATAGCAATGCCGATATGCGCCGTCTGGCCTCTGCCATACGGCGATATCCAACCGCTGCCCTGATTACAACAGAAAAGGACGCCGTCCGCGTCCTTGACTGCAAAAAGGTCGATGCTTCCATCCGCCAACGCCTTTTCGCCCTGCCGGTGAGGGCAAGCTTCTGCGACGAAGCCGACCGCGCGGCCTTTGTGGAAAAGCTGGCCGGGATGTAAACTTTATATCCGGCTGAGCGCCCATCCGCCGTTTTCCAACCTGGAGTGCTTCATATTACACCGTAAGGATTTCCTTCTCTTTGGCGCTTACGAGTTCGTCGACGTTCTTGACGAATTTGTCGGTGATTTTCTGTACTTCGTCTTCGCCTTCTTTCTCGGTGTCCTCGCTCATGCCCTCATTCTTCTGGGCTTTCTTGAGGAGTTCGATGGCGTCGCGACGGGCGTTACGCACAACAACCTTGGCGCTTTCGCCTGCGGCTTTCGCCTTTTTAACCAACTCTTTACGACGTTCCTCGGTAAGGGCCGGCACCACGCAGCGGATTATTTCACCGTTGTTCATGGGGGTGAATCCGAGGTTGGCATCCATGATGGCCTTCTCGATTGCCGGAATCATGTTCTTTTCCCAAGGCTGGATGGCAATGGTGCGTGCGTCGGTAGTGCTGACCGATGCCACCTGCACGATGGGGGTGGGCGTGCCGTAGTAGTTTACGGTGACGCCGTTAAGGATGGTGGGACTGGCCTTTCCGACACGGTAGCCCTTGAGGTCCTCCTCAAGGTAAAGAGCGGCTTCCTGCATTTTCTGCTCGGCGCCGTTCAGAATTTCTTTTGCTCTGTCTGTTAACATACTATTTGTGTTTTATTAATAATCAATCCATCGCTCCCGACAAAGGTCGCACCGTTCCTGCATTGCCTGTCCGGGGGCCTACGCATGAACAATGGTGCCGACCTTCTCTCCGTTCAGCACCTTCAGAAGGGTGCCTGGTGCATTGATGTCGAACACCACAATGGGTACCGGTCCCTGTTCGCAAAGTGCGAACGCAGTCTGGTCCATGACTTTAAGGTGCTTTGTCAGCGCTTCCCGGAAAGTGAGTTCGTCGTATTTAACCGCTGCGGGATCCTTCTCTGGATCGGCGGTATAAACTCCGTCCACGCGGGTACCCTTGAGGAGTGCGTCGGCTCCGAGTTCGAGAGCGCGCAGGGCGGCTCCTGAGTCGGTGGAAAAGAAGGGATTCCCGGTACCTCCGGCAATCAGGGCGACGCCCCCTTCCTGCAGCACCTTCACTGCGTTGTCGCGGGTGTAGAGTTGAGCTATGGGAGACATTTGCGTTGCCGTGAACACTTCTGCGGCTACTCCTTCGCTTCGCAGTGCGGAAGAAAGTGCAAGGGAGTTGATCACGGTGGCGAGCATTCCCATACGGTCGCCGGTTACACGGTCGTAGCCTTTGCCGAGGCCCTGGATGCCGCGGAAGATGTTCCCTCCTCCGTTTACTATGGCAATCTGAAAGCCTGCGCGGACGGCGGCGGCTATTTCCTGTGCGAATTTTTTGAGACACACTTCGTCGAGCCCTTTCCCTGCAGGGCCACCGAGGCTTTCGCCGCTAAGTTTAAGAAGAACTCTTTTGTACATTTGTTCCAGTGTTTGTTTGCGGGAAACAAAAATATCGGAAAATTCGCAAACTTGCAAGATTTGAATTATATTTGCAACTCAAAACAGACGCAAAAGAAATGTTTATTTTCAATTCCTCTATCGGAAAGAAATTCATCCAGTCCATCAGTGGTGCTTTCCTGATCATCTTCCTGCTCCTGCACGGAACCATTAATTTTTTCTCGGTAATCGATACTTTTACCGGCAAATTCGGCGCTCCTGACGGTCTTTTCCAGAAAGGCTGCGATTTCATGGCGTTGCCTATCGTGGATATCATGGTCCCCGTTCTTGCGCTCGGATTCCTGGTGCATATCGGCTACGGCTGCTGGCTCACCTGGCAGAACGTGAAAGCCCGCGGCGGAGTCAAACGCTATGAAGTATCGAGCAAGGCCGCTGCCGACAGCTGGAGCGCACGCAACATGTTCGTGCTGGGCATCGTCATCCTTGGACTGCTGTTTTTCCATCTATCTCATTTCTGGGCGAAAATGCAGCTGCGCGAGTTCATGGGGCTCGAAGCAGAGAACCCCTACCTGCTTCTCACGACTACGTTCGAGCATTGGTGGATGCTTACCCTCTATATTGTTTGGTTTGTAGCAATCTTCATGCACCTTTGCCACGGATTCTGGAGCATGTTCCAGACCGTTGGTTGGAACAACCAGACGTGGTTCAAGCGTGTAAAGGTTATCGGCATTATCGTAGCCGCCCTCATCTTCCTGATTTTTACGGCGGTTGCGGTGAACGCTTTCGTTCAGGCAAACTTCCTGATGGCGTAGCTCCGTATTTTGATTTTTGCAAATAATTTCATACCTTTGCGACCCCTATTTTTAAGGGATCGCAATTTTTTTGTATAACTATTTAAAGATCAAGACAGTGGACACACTCAGTTACAAGACAGTATCGCTTAACAAGGCTACTGTAGACAAGAAGTGGGTTGTCATTGATGCGACAGATCTCGCACTTGGTCGTCTGGCCTCCAGGGTTGCCCTTGTCCTCCGCGGCAAGAACAAACCCGGCTTCACTCCCAACGTGGATTGCGGTGACAACGTCATCGTGGTTAACGCTTCGAAGGTTGCCCTCTCCGGAAAGAAGATGACCGATCGCGTGTACACCCGTTACACCGGATATCCCGGTGGACAGAGGTTCACCACGCCCAAGGAGATTCTCGCTTCGAGCCATCCCGAAAGGCTTGTCGAAAAAGCGGTCAGGGGAATGCTTCCCAAGACCCGTCTTGGTGAGCAGATCTTCCACAACCTGCACGTTTATGCAGGACCGGAGCATCCTCATCAGGCACAGAATCCCAAAACAATCAAGTTGAACGAAATTTAAAAGTCGCAAATGGAACAGACACACGCCCTTGGAAGACGCAAGGCAGCTGTAGCACGCGTTTACCTCACCGCAGGAGCCGGCAATGTGACCATCAATGACCGTCCCGTAGAGAACTTCTTCCCTCAGGACAGTCTGCGTTACATTGTGAACCAGCCGTTTGCAGTTACTGAAACCGAAGGCAAGTTTGACGTCAAGGTTACCGTCGTAGGCGGCGGCACCAAAGGTCAGGCAGAAGCCATCCGTCTCGGTATTGCACGCGCACTCTGCGAGGTAGACAAGGAAGCATATCGTCCGGCCCTGAAGGCGGCAGGTTTCCTCACCCGCGATGCACGCGAGGTTGAGCGCAAGAAACCCGGCCAGCCCGGAGCACGTCGCCGCTTCCAGTTCAGCAAGCGTTAATCATTGCTGCCCGTTTTCGTACAGTTGCTGTTTAAACCCGCCAGAGGATAGTTGCAGCACTGCGGAAAAGGCCGGGGACCGGCCAGGCCGCTACCCTGACCTTGAAGAAAAGAGGCCCGCGCAGAGCGGGAAAAACAAATTAACAAGAAACAAAAAGGTCACGTACAAATTTCCAAGAATTGCTTGATGCAGGCGTACACTTCGGACACCTTGCCC
>CACXHM010000192.1 GCA_902767465.1 uncultured Bacteroidia bacterium | reverse complement strand
GGATCGCCCTGGGCCTTGCCCATCGCGTCCGCGATGCGGCGGCAGCGCTTGGTGTGTTCGATCCAGAATTCACGGATGGCCTTGTCGGGGTTGGAGAGGGAGAGATCCCCGCTCTTGGGATGTCCGAAGGACGTGGAATTGAAGTCAAGCTTGAAGTTATTGGCTTTTGCCCAGTCGATCCAGCTCTGGAAGTGCTCAACACCGACTTCGTTGCGATCCACGAACTTGCCGCCGAAATCTCCATAGATCTCGTGGAGATTCACGCGATGATTGCCGGCGAGAAGGGTCTTCACGAATTCGAGGTCGGCACGCACCTCGTCGATATTGCGGGCACGTCCGGGATAGTTGCCAGTGGTTTGGATACCACCGGAAAGACCGGCTGCACTCTCAAAACCGATCACATCGTCGGTCTGCCAGCAATGCAGGGAAATCTGCTGTTTTTCAAGTTCCTCAATTGCCTTGTCGGTATCTACGCCAAGGGCTGCATAGCGCTCTTTTGCATAAGCGTAGGCGCTCAGGATGTTTGCTTCTTTCATAATTATTTAAAAGGTTTTGACTTTGAATTCACGGGAAATAATCTCACGCATCTGCCAGCGGTCCTTCACCACGCCGGCGGCCTTGGCCTGCATCATCAGGTTGCCGATGGCCGTTGCCTCCGTAGGGCCTGCCACAACCTTCACTCCGGTAGCGGCAGCGGTAAGACGGCTCATGGTGTCGTTTGCTGAACCTCCGCCAATGACATGCAGGGTATCGATCGTGAAAGATGCCTGGGCGCGGAGAATCTCGAGCACCTCGTGATACTTGGCAGCAAGGCTGCAGTAAATGCACCTGATCATCTCGGCGTCATTCACCGGCACGGCTTTGCCCGCCTTCTGCAATAAAGCGCATATTGCCTCAGGCATGTTTGCAGGATTCGCAAGAGTGGGATCATCGGGATCGATGGTCCCGGTAAAGCCTGCGGCATCATTGGCCATCTTTTCAATTTCGGGATACGTATAAGTGCGTCCCTCTTTCGCCCACACTTTGCGGCTCTGTTCAAGCAGCCACATTCCGGTTATGTTCTTGAGGAAACGCGTAGTCCCCTCGATTCCGCCCTCATTGGTAAAGTTCAGGCGGCAGGTTTCATCCGAAATAAGAGGCTTGGGCGACTCGATTCCCATAAGGCTCCAGGTGCCGCTGCTTAGATACGCGAAATGCGGATTTGCAGCAGGCACGGCAGCAATTGCCGATGCCGTGTCGTGACCCGCTACGGCTATCACAGGAACCTGCCCTATTCCTGTTTCGGCTGCAATTTCTGCCTTCAGGACTCCCACTTTTGTTCCGGGCTGCACAATTTCCGGAAGAATGTCTGTGTTGATACCAAGCCTTTGCAGGAATGGTTTTTCGAACTGGCGGGTATTCTGGTTCATCATGCCCGATGTGGAAGCATCGGTGTATTCGCATACCATGTTTCCGGTAAGAAGATACGACAGCAAGTCCGGCATAAAGAGAATCTTGTCAGCCTTGAGCAAAGGTTCGTATCCCGCTTTCTTTTGTGCATAAAGCTGGAAAATGGTGTTGAAATTCATGATCTGGATACCCGTAACGGCATACAGTTCCTCTCGGGGAATTATGCCGAAAACTTCCTCCGGGATACCTTCCGTATAGGGATCGCGGTAAGCGCGTGGCCATTCCAAAAGGGCTCCGTCGGCTCCTATTGCGCCAAAATCAACTCCCCAGGTATCTATACCTATGGACTCGATTTTGTAGCCAAGATCGGCAGCCCGCTTGAGACCGGCTTTCAGATGACCGAGAAGTTCATCGGTGTTCCAATGGAATCGTCCGCATTTTTCCTGGACTCCGTTAGGAAAACGGTGAATCTCCTCCATGGCAAATTTTCCGTCCTCAAAACCACCGACGATTGCACGTCCGCTGGTGGCTCCAAGGTCGAATGCAAGAAATTTGTGTTCTGTACTCATGTCGTTCAATTATGTAGTTTTCAAAGTTATCTATTCAAATTTGTTTTTTAACTTTGCAGTGCGACAACAAAACTTTAAAAAATGACCTCAATTCATCTAAAATACCTGGCAATTAATCCGGTAGATCTGGAATGGGGTCTTGCAGTCAATTCCGTAGGCAGGCAGGAAATTGCCCCGGGAAGTCCCTATCCCCCGGCAACTCATCCTACCCGGTATCTGTTTTCGCCGCAAAAAGGAAGGGTGCTTAACGAGTACCAGTTACTCTATATCACCAGCGGAAGGGGGACCTTTTCCTGTGATACGCTCGGCAGGGATAAACTTCTGCATGTCAACTCCGGATCAATGATCATGCTTTTTCCAGGCGAATGGCACAATTACAGGCCGGATCCGGAAACAGGATGGACGGAGTATTGGATAGGATTCAAGGGTCCGCAGGCAGACGGGCTGGTTGAAAAAGGTTTTTTCAGCAAGAACAGGCCCGTGCTGGAAGTGTCGTTCCATGACGACATCGCCGATGCCTATTCTCGCGCCATCAACATTGCCGAAGAGCAGAAATCCGGGTTTCAGCAGGCTCTCTCCGGCATAGTGAATTCACTTCTCGGCATGGCCTATTACTACAACAGGAACCTCTCTTTCAAGCAGTCGAATACCGAGCGGATGATTGCCAAAGCCAAGATGCTGGTAGCAGAACAGTTGTTCACCATCGATCCCAAAAGCCTTTCCGAGCAGTTGTTCGTAAGCTATTCGTCCTTCCGGAGAACCTTCAAGGAATACACCGGTTTCTCACCGGCAAAATACATCCTGAACCAGAAGATCGACCAGGCCAAGGAAATGCTCACGAACAGTCCCGCCGAAATCAAGGAAATAGCCTATCGTCTCGGTTTTGAAAATACGGATTATTTCTTTACGGTATTCCGGCGCATCACCGGACAGACCCCGCTTATCTATCGCAGCGAGACTCAGGGACGCAAACTCTGAAATCTTTGTCCACGTAGTTGAATACGCTCATGCAGACGTTGGCCGAGAACTGCATGGCAGGAGCGGCCAGTTTGTGCCACATCTCCTCCGTTACGGCCTGCAGGTCAGCCTTGCCGAAGCCGTTGTGTACTATCGACCACACGATGCCGGCGTTGAAATTGTCTCCGGCGCCTATGGTGGACACGGGCTTTCCTATCTGAAGTATGGGCTGGCGGCAGTGCACTCCGGGAGAGAACAGGTCGGCGGGTTCGGATCCCCTGGTGCAGATGAAGTTTTTGCACAGGGGGGCGATATGCTCCTTATACACCTTTTCGGCATCGTCGCTGCCGTACAGATTGGCTATATCTTCGGATGATGCGCGCACTATGTCGCAAAGGGCGATGTTGGCTTCCACGTCGGCGGTGCTGATCCCATGGTTCACACGATAGTTGACATCGTAATATACTATTGCACCAGCCTCCCTGGCACGCGCAACATACTCGCGTGTCTGCGCGCCGGTGTCGGGACTTACGGCAAAGATAGAACCGAACATCAGGATATCTCCGGGAGAGAAGACGGTGGCCGGAGCCACAAATGCAGGAAGACCGTTGTCGCGGAAGAATTCATACTGAGCGTTGCCGCCGGAATCAAGCATGGCGAGCGAGACGGTGCTCTGGCCTTTGCTTTTGACTATTCCGTCCGTATCCACTCCGTTTTCCTTCATGAACGAAGTAACGATGGAACTCACGGGGTCGTCACCGGTATGGGAAGCCATGGTAAGTTTGAGTCCGGGGATGTCGCGGCCCGCAGTGCGGCCAAGAGAAATCATGGAATTGAAGACGGAGCCTCCCGGAACCGCAGCCTGAGGCTGGCCGTCCCGAAGGACGATGTCCAGTACTATTTCACCTATTCCTGCTATTTTCATATGTGATCCCGGCGCGACTCGAACGCGCGACCCACAGCTTAGAAGGCTGTTGCTCTATCCAACTGAGCTACGGGACCATTTCGAGCGGCCGCAACGGCCGCAACGGGCTGCAAATATACTAATTTTTTCCGGATGCATTGCGCCCTTTGAGTATAACGACGCGCATCACATAAGACCACACTCCCAAAACGATCACCACAAGCGCGTGGAGTTCATGACAAAGGGTGGCATACAACAATCCCATCTCTCCCGTCGTGCCATAAAGCGTTGTCATCGACAGTCTCAGCACATAGTGGTAGGCGCCGATTCCTCCGGGAACAGGGACGAGGGTCGCAATGTTCCCTATGGCAGAAATAAACACCGCATCTGCGAAAGTCAAATGAGACAGGTCTGGCATGGCCTTCATTACCACAAAACACATCATGATGTACATCACCCAAATCCCCACCGTATAAAGAAGAAACGGTATTTTATTCTTTATTTTGGCAAATGAAGCAAGCCCGCTTACAAGTCCCTCCAGAAAATCATTCATTTTGGAAAGAAGACGGCTTCTATTACGGTATCTGCGGATGAGCAACACCGACAGAAATGCCAGGAGGACCAAAACAAAAATAGCCCATATAAGCACTTTGTGGGAAGTTACCGGATGCCATATATTATCTACAAAGAAACCTCCGAAACGATTCCATCCGAAAACCAGGGCCAGAACCATCATCAGAAAGATCGCAAAGAAATCCCAGGCCCTCTCAACCACCATGGTGCCGAACGCTGTCTGAAAAGGGACTTTACCGGTGGTTACCATGCCACAGCGCACCAATTCCCCCGAACCGGGAATAACGATGCTGGCCATGGCACCGATGTTGGTTGCATCGAATACGCGGCCGTAATGGATATCGGCATCGAAAGGATGAAGCAGCTGGTTCCATCGGAGAGTTCTCAGGACAACTGCAAGATATGCGGCAACAAAAAAAAGCGCCATCCACCCCCAGCGGGTAGTCTTGAGTCCTTCCACGAATTCACGCCAGTCCAACCCCCTGCAGGCGAACCAGACAAACAACCCTGCCAGTGCGAATGACAGGGAGTATTTGAGTATGTTGCCAAGCTTCTTTCTCACAAGGCACAAATTTAGTCATAATCCGGATATTTTTACGTATTTTTGTTTTCCAATCATCGCATTATGAAGTCAATTCTGGGAATAGGCAACGCACTCACCGACATTCTGGCCATCCTGCCGGATGACACTCTTCTCAAAAAGTACCATCTTCCGCTTGGAAGCATGCAGCACGTAGATATGGAAACCGGCGACCGTATCTGGTCGGACCTGCGTGAAATCGGTGTAAAATATGTCCCTGGCGGCTCGGCTGCCAACACTATCACCTGCACCTCCATTTTTGGGATGCCTTCCGGATATATAGGCAAAACGGGAGATGACGAACTCGGGCAGCTGTTCAAAAGCACCATGGAGCAGTTCGGCGTAAGGACCACCATGCTGCATAGCGAAAAATCCTCCGGCCGGTGCATGGTTTTCATTACCGGCGCCAATGCGGAACGCACCTTTGCCGACTATATGGGAGCGGCTCTGGAAATGGGGCCCGATGATCTGGTTCCGGAATACTTCAAGGGCTACGACTATTTTCATATAGAGGGATATCTGGTTCAGAATCAAGACCTAATTGCTAAAGCCGTGCAAATGGCCCGCGAGGCCGGATGCATCATCTCCATAGACATGGCATCCTATAACGTGGTGGAAAGCAACAACGCTTTCCTGCATAACCTCATCGACAGATACGTGGACATTGTGTTCGCCAACGAATCGGAATGCAGGGCTTTCACCAAAACCGACGATACCGTAGAGGGGCTGAGGGAACTCTCCCGCCACTGCAAGACCGCAATCGTGAAGGTGGGGAAGGACGGAAGCTGGCTGAAGGAAGGAGATGCAGAGTACTACATCCCCGCATGGCCCGCTGCTCCTGTGGACGGCACCGGGGCCGGAGACACCTACGCCGCAGGCTTCCTCTACGCCCATTCCCTCGGAATGCCGCTCAAGGTATGCGGAGAAGTGGGTTCCATCATTGCAGCAAAGGTGGTGGAAGTGGTAGGTACAAAGATAGACGTACCCCGCTGGAAGGCCGCCAAAGAGGAAATCCGCGCCCTTATCGCAAAATATGATATCTGAATTGTTTTACAGGATATTCGGGAGCCGGCGGCCCACATCTCTGATGTTGCTAAAAGACATCAGCCAGGTAACCGTGCTCATAGATGCCGATGCACCCGACCGCGCTGAGGCCGAATGTCTTGTAAAAGAGTATTTTGCCGCCAGGGGTATCCAATTGATTTTATTTCCCGTCTTTTCTGGAAAAACAATAAAGATCCAACGCGATACGCAGGTGCTTCTGTCGCTCGTCCCACGCAATTCCTGGCGTTTGGAATATGTCATCAGGCGCAGCCATGCCGCATTCAAGATAGGGCGTTTCCAACTGGACGGGCAGGTGCTGGATCTTGTGGTGTCCGACCCTGCCGGCAAAGTCTATCCCCAAACCGATGTCTTTCGGAAGATGATGGAGATAGAGGAAGGACTCAAATAGAGCGGTCCTTCTTTTTCTTCCACACGACAGCCGCGGCGACAATGGCGGCAATGATAAAAGCCAACATGATTGCCATCGCCCTGATTGCAATTTGTGCCTGCCTCGTTTTTTTTGCAAGATCTGCCGAAAGGACATCATTGCCATAGCGGGTTGACATCTCGGCGATATTCATATTGTAAACTTCGCCGAAGTCCTTGTCTTTGGCTATGATACAAAGATCTTTAAGCTTTTCGGAGGCATCGTGCCGTCCAACCCTCTCAGCAATCTTTGCTACCCAGAAAAGCTGCGGAGAGGGGAGTTTCCATGTGAGCGCACGACAGTCCAGCGGCCGTCCCGAAAAAAGCGTGTCAACCGCGGCAAACAATGCAGGAATATACATTGACACCGCTCTCGAACGCGACGGTTCCAGACAAAGGTCGCGCCAATAAACATAATGTGCTCTGTCGCCTTCAAGGGCAGCGAGTTTGGCGAATTTTTGCCAGCATCTCACAGAATCGAGCGGAACTTTTGCACAAGACCAGGCCTGTTGCACATAAATACGGAGCGAATCTTCTCCCGGGTAAAAAGTTTCAGCGTATTCCAGATAGTATGGGGAGAGGCTCTGCCGCCGGATAGTCGGGTCCTCACTCGAAAGGTATGTTCCAATCAGTTCATGCAAGTGCTTCCGCGCTGTCGGACGATCTCCGAACGTGGCATACATCGAGGCCATCTCCTTGGACGCAGCCCACTTTCCGTACTCATCTCCCCGTTCCACTGCCGTATTCAACATATCCTGCACTATTTCAAGAGCATGCATATGATGTCCACGATTGAAAAACCAGTTTTTCGCGAACTGGTATGACTGATAATAATACTGTATGTAGCCAAGTTTGAGGGCAATTTGTTTGAGATCTTCCTGAGCGGTGAGAACCTGCTTCGCTTCTGAATCCTGACGCCTGCATATATTCCTCATCCGTTCTACATAATAAAGCACCTGAGCCTTACGGTCTCCTTTGCTCAGGGCCGTGCGCAGTAGTGCGGAATTTGCCTCCTCGAACTGGTCGGAACCGAGTGTGGCTTCGGCCTGTTTGAGATATTCATAGCAATCATCATCAATCTCGTAAGGATTGTTCCGGGCATGCAGCGCAACAGAGGCAAGGGCTGCAAAAAGTAACAGAATTAAAGATAAAGCGCTCTTGCGGGACATAATTGCACAAATGTAATCAAATTTTGGTTATATTTGTAAGCTATTGTAAACAACAAACTATTATTATAGAATTATGCGCATTATTCAAGTTACAGGTCGTGAGATCCTCGACTCCCGTGGAAATCCGACAGTTGAAGTAGAAGTTATCCTCGAATCCGGCATCAAAGGCGTAGCGGCTGTTCCTTCAGGAGCATCTACCGGCGAAAACGAAGCCCTTGAGCTTCGTGACGGCGACAAAAAGCGTTACGGTGGCAAGGGCGTCCTCAAGGCCGTCGCCAATGTTAACGACATCATCGCTCCCGCGATCATCGGTATGAGCGCTCTCGAACAGAGGGCCATCGACAAGACCATGATTGAACTTGACGGCACTCCTACCAAGAGCAAACTCGGTGCAAACGCCATCCTCGGCGTTTCGCTCGCTGTTGCACACGCTGCCGCAAACTATCTCGACATTCCTCTTTACAGGTATATCGGCGGAACCAACACCTATGTTCTCCCCGTTCCCATGATGAACATCATCAACGGCGGCGCACACTCCGATGCCCCCATCGCATTCCAGGAGTTCATGATCCGTCCCGTCGGTGCCAAGTGCGAGGCAGAGGCCGTCCGCATGGGCGCAGAGGTATTCCACGCACTTCAGAAAGTTCTCAAGGGCCGCGGATGCTCCACAGCTGTTGGTGACGAAGGTGGATTCGCTCCCGCCCTCAAGGGTATAGACGACGCTCTCGACTGCATTATCGAAGCCATCAAGGCAGCAGGTCTGGAGCCTGGAAAGGACATTACCATCGCTATGGACTGCGCAGCTTCCGAATTCTGCTTCAAGGGCGAAGACGGCAAGTTCTACTACGACTACAAGCAGCTCAAGGACGGCAAGAAGAAAGATCCCCGCGGCAAGCGTCTCACCAGCGAACAGCAGATCAAATATCTTGAGAAGCTCATCACCAAATATCCTATCGACAGCATCGAAGACGGTCTTTCCGAAGAAGACTGGGAAGGCTGGGTCAAGCTCACCAAGGCAATCGGTGACCGCTGCCAGCTCGTGGGTGACGACCTCTTCGTGACCAACGTGAAGTACCTCGAGAAGGGTATCAAGATGGGTGCGGGCAATTCCATCCTCATCAAGGTTAACCAGATCGGATCCCTTACCGAGACCCTCGACGCCATCGAGATGGCACATCGCAACGGCTACACCACCGTTACCAGCCACCGCTCCGGTGAAACCGAGGATACCACCATCGCCGACATCGCAGTTGCTACCAACAGCGGTCAGATCAAGACCGGTTCACTGAGCCGCACCGACCGTATCTGCAAGTACAACCGCCTCATGAAGATCGAGATGGAGCTTGGCGACACCGCCCAGTACGGTTACGCAAAGATCCGCTAATTCAGACATTCAGCATAAAAATGAGGCCGACTAAAAAGCGATTTTTAGCCGGCTTCTTTTTTCTGTCGGGTATCTTGTCCAGATATTAGCTTACTCTTTTTGGGGGTGGGACAAGGTGGCGTGTTTTGCAAATCACGCTCGAAATAATTTATCAATTATGCTACCAGCCATTTATGTCTCTCTACGCTGTAGAGAGGGACACAGGGAAGAATGATGGGCGTTTTCTTAATATACGCCTGATACTCTGGGTCGTCCCCATAGACCTCATTCTGACGGATTTCCAGACGCCGGGCTCCGCTGAACATCACATAAACGATTCCAGCATATCCGACAGCGACAATCAGCCACTGCCACCAACCCAGTCCGGCCCCGATAGCAGAAACCAAAGCCCCCGTCCAGATAGTGAGTTCTCCAAGATAATTGGGGCAACGGACAATACGATAAAGGCCGGTATCTACGAAGCGTTTTGGATTCTTCCTTTTTGCAGCACTCTTTTGCATGTCGGCCCCTGCTTCCAGGCAAGTCCCGGCCAACATCATCACTGCACCGATCCATGCCCAAACATCATTCACGACAGTACCGTCGGCGGTATTGGCAAGCCGGAAAGCAACAGGACTCACCTGGCCTACATAAAGTAATGCGCAAAACAGCCACACGGTCAAAATCACAAAAAGGGGTTTCTTTTTTTGAAGTTCCGGATTATAAAGAATTTTGCGATATGCGGTAGCTTTACGCTGCCGGTAGAGCAGATATCCTCCCAAACGACATCCGAAAAGGAACATGGCAACGCACAGAGCAACAGTTGATGGACTTAGCGCATCGCGGAAAATAATGGCAATCGCTATAGCCAAAGCAGCGATTCCAAAGCCGTAACCCAATGAGAAAAAATAAATGAAATACTTCCAGCCTATGGCCGAGACCAAAAGCGAAACAGCAAGCAGAATCAGTAAATATGACATTATCCAAGTTGTTTATTTTCCACAAGATAGGAATAAATCGGGAATAAAGGAATTCTTTTTGTATCTTTAACACCGCAAAATTATTCGACACTATGACCTTAACCATGATCATCGAGCTGCTGATTGTGCTCCTCGCACTTTATGTAGGCTCACGCTACGGAAGTCTCGCCCTTGGTGCCATCTCAGGCATCGGCCTTGCGATTCTCGTTTTTGGATTCGGCCTCAAACCCGGGACCCCTCCAACTGATGTCATATATATAATCATCGCAGCCGTCACCTGCGCCGGAACGCTTCAGGCATCCGGAGGAATGGACTGGATGATCCAGATTGCTGAAAAACTGCTGCGAAAGCATCCGGAACACATCACTTTCCTGGCTCCGCTCGTAACATTCTTCCTCACGGTTCTCGTAGGCACCGGGCACGTGGTCTATACCATCATGCCCATCATCTGCGACATCGCGCTCAAGAAAGGCATACGCCCCGAGAGGCCCTGCGGAGTCGCGTCCGTGGCTTCTCAGGTAGGCATTACCTGCTCGCCCATCGCAGCAGCGGTGGTAGCCTTTGTAACCATCTCAAACGCAAATGGTTACATGGTGTCCATCCCACAGGTGCTGATGGTTACAATTCCGGCCTGCATCATCGGCCTTATGTGCGCTGCTGCAGCATCATACCATCGCGGAAAAGACCTCGACAAGGATCCCGCCTTCCAGGCGCGCCTGAAAGATCCTGAGACCTATAACTACATGTATGGCAACTCCGCCACCACTCTTGACAAGACCATAACCAAAGAAGCGAAGGCATCTGTATTCGTGTTTCTTGGAGCACTTTTCATAATAGTGTGCTTTGCTTTCATGCAGATGATAAAAATCCCGGTAATCGAAGGATCGCCGATCAACCTTGCCAAATATCTTGGGATTCCCAAGATGAATATCTGTATCCAGATAATCATGCTGATGGCGGCCGCATGCAACATCATGTTCTGCAAGGCCCAGCCAAAGAAGGCCGTAGCGGGAGCAGTATGGCAGAGCGGAATGGTTGCTGTGGTTGCTATTTATGGAATCGCCTGGCTTGCAGATACTTACTTTGCCAATTACATGGAGGAGATGAAAGCGATGCTGGGCGGGCTCGTGGAAACCGCGCCGTGGGCGATAGCGTTCGTTTTTTTCATGGTTTCCGTACTCATCAACTCCCAGGGTGCAGTAGTGGTGGCAATGCTTCCCCTCGCCTATTCGCTTGGAATTGCAGGTCCGGTGCTGCTGGGCGTGATGCCGAGTGTATATGGATACTTCTTCATCCCGAACTACCCTTCGGATATTGCGACAGTGAACTTCGACCGTTCCAGCACTACGGTGATAGGCAAATATCTTCTTAACCATTCCTTCATGATGCCGGGACTCATCAGCGTAGCCGTATCCACCATAGTCGCATATCTGATCACCAATGTCTTCTTCGCCGGATACTTCGCCGGTTTCATCTCATAGCAGCGCACTGATTTGCAACTCGCTGATTTGTAAAATATTACGCATATCATCTCTGGTGTTTTTGCACCAGAGATCATCACCTTAAAACGCTGGGGGCCAGAAAGATGCGGATCAGCAATATTGAAGGCCGAGATTCTTTCCTTCGGAGAAAAAGACCGGGAGCGCAAGCGTTTTGCACTCCCGGTTATCTTATATGGGTCTATAAAGAATTATTCCGTAACGGGGCGGATGGAAAAGCCGCGATTCCGGGGATCATAGCCCGTGCGAGATCCTATCATCGAATTCTTATTAATGAATAGGCAACTCGCATCATATGGACCAAGATAAGAGCCACCCAGAAAGCCAGTGGAACTCCAGTACACGCATGCGAGTTTGGCTGTTAAGACCGATGTACTATCGCGGTAGCCAGCAGCTGGAAGGAGCAGTACAGCGCCCGTGGATTTGCGGGTAATGCGAGTGCCTGCGACCTCGCCAAATTCCTTCCATGTGTAATCCTCATTGCTCTTAAGCGCAAGGAGTGCTTCCATTTCTTTCAAAGTAGGCATCCGCCATTTGCCGCCAAGCTGCACATGGGCGGCATCATCTTCCGGGTCAAGTACCGTCTTTCCATCCGGAGAGCCTTCGCCATCCCAACAATCCGTGTTGGCTTTAAGACAATATTTTGTCAACTTATTGGACGCCCCGTTACACCATTTATATGACGCCCAATCATATCCGGCACTCTTTCCATCCTTCCATGTCAGCGGATCCAGACTGCTGTAATAGGGTTCAACTTCGCCCCATGCATAGTAGTCACCGTAATCCTCCGGCTTCTCTGCCCCAAGATTGCACTCGGCCCAATAGAGCTTGTATGTCGTGCCGTCAGCCCTTGTCAGCTCCATGCCCAGATCGACAGCTCCCTTGGGCGGAAGAATGGTGACGGAGCATTCGGCTTTGAAATTGCCAGCCTTCGCCGTAACGGTTGCAGTTCCAACGCCAACACCTGTAAGTTCTCCATCGGAAACGGTAACAATCGTCTCATCGGAGGACTCCCAAGTGATGTCTGCGGTAGCATCCGAGGGCACCAGCGTGGCCGTCAGCGTGGCGGTCTCGCCCCGGCATACGGAAATCTCTTTTTTCAGTTGAATGCCTGTCAGGGTAACCGTAACGGTCACCTTGCAGCTTGCATTGAAATTGCCTGCCTTGGCGCTGATATCGGCCTGCCCTGCTCCGACTCCGGTAACGATGCCATCGGATACGGTGGCAACGGCAGGGTTGCTGCTCAGCCATATAATGGTGGGCTTGTCGGTAGCATTGGAAGGATTGAAAATGACGCTCAAGGGTTTGCTCCCGCCCTTCTCGACGGAAATAGACTCCTCGCTGAGGGAGATTCCTTTGAGTTCTACAGTGCCGGGCTTGTCATCTTTTTTGCAGCCTGCGAAGATCGCAAGCAATGCTGCGATAGCAATAATCTTTTTCATAAGGACATACGGTTATTGCGCCCCATCCGGATGTATAAGGCGCATGAATTACTTATTAAGATATTGAGTCTTAGCGGGTTATTGCCCCCCCGGTGGAGGAGTTGCTTGTTGCGATGGTATGACAGAATTGTACCATAGACATACAAATATAGCAATTTTTCCAAGACTGCGACAAAGTCTCACATGGGAAATGCGGAATTCTTTTCTTTGGTGGTGCTCATACCCTGCCAACTTTTGGACCGGAACTGTCAAAAACGGCCTAAAACGTGCACAGGGGTGTCGGTGAATGGACCGATAGTGACACTGAGGGATTCCGCTCCCTGCGGTCGCGCTATCGGATCAAGTCCAAAAACCTGTGTATTCGGCATTCGCTGTCCCTTCTAAAAATGGTCGGATTCTATGTAGAGGATCATTCCCGGCTAACCCCCGTTCTTCGGCAGACCTTCCAGGGTTTTGGGCTTTATCAAGGAAGGTCCTGGGATTTTTATGGGGACCTTCCAGGATTTCGAGGCTTTTCAAGGAAGGTCGGCAGGATTTATTGTCTTTTTGATGTCCTTTTGGCAGCTTTTGCGACTCTGTTGGTTTTTGGCGTGGAGTGTAATATCCTTATTTACAGCAACTTATCAAAAACGTATCGCCAAATTTGGCTGAATCACTTTCAATAACATGTTGACACTCTGAGACTTATATATCACGCGGCTTCCCGTCCCGAAAAAGTTCGAGGCGACTACGCCTGGGACAACAACCTCATCGAGCGAATCAACCGATACATCTCCCTCTCGCGGGAGAACTCCCTGTTCTTCGGCAGCCATGCCGGCGCACGGCGCGGTGCCATCTTCTACTTCCTGGCCTGCTCCTGCCGGCTGCACAATATCAACTTCTTCTAATACCTGTCCGACGTGCTCAACCGATGCGCGGCCATGCCGGGCTCGCTATTGCTCACAGGTTATTGGACTTGATCCGAGGAAAGACCATCGAGATAGGCGGCCGAAAAAAAAATCAGGAACTTGCGTTTCCGTAAATTCCTGATTTTGTGGAGATAAGGAGATTCGAACTCCTGACTTCCTGCTTGCAAAGCAGGCGCTCTACCAGCTGAGCTATACCCCCTCATCGTTTTGTAGTCCCTCGCGGAGTTGAACCGCGGACCTCCACATTAT
>CACXHM010000191.1 GCA_902767465.1 uncultured Bacteroidia bacterium | reverse complement strand
TGTCGGCGTCTGGGCTATAGATATTGTCACCTGCCTCATCTTTGATTGCGTAGATTCTGTAGAGCGTATCTTCGATGTATGGTATAACGAAATATCCCCAATCGTCCGTGCGTCCTGCAGCATAGGGCCGCTGAAGGAAAACTGCCGAATCTGAATGGTCTTTGTAAAGCATTACAGTAGCTCCCTTGACGGGTGACAGGGAAGAGCAGTCCAATACAGTGCCGGTCACGAACATGGAATCTATGTTTTCACCTGTAGAGAAAACATAGGTAAATCCCGGGAATAAATTTCCTTCATTGTTATCTGCTATGGCAGAATTGAGGTTCAGGGTGTAGGTCGTTCCAGGAAGCAGGGCATCTTCGAAATAGATGATCAGTTTTTTGCCTGAGATCTTCGATTTGGGCTGCTTTTCCTGAGGTGGAGACAGGAAGATGTCGCTCGCTGTCTTGATCGTAACGTACTCATTGAATTCGAAAACAATTCTTCCTTTCTCGACAGGGAACCTTGTTACACCGGGAAGCGGGGTAATATTCGTGATATATGGAGGAATTGTATCCTTATCGCCTCCTTTGGGAGATTCCGTGGTATTTGCACATGAAGGCATAAACACGGGAAACGACAGTGACGCTATCGCAAAAACCAGTGGTATATATTTCTTCATCTTCATATGTCTGTACGGACAACGTCCTGTATCCCTTCTATTTTACTGAGACCTTTGATCATGGCAGCAAGTTTTTCCCTGTCCTGCACAAGCATTTCAATGTAACCCTCCATGACACCATCTTTTCCTCCAAGATGAATCTCACGCATATTCACCCCCATGGTAAAAGAGATGTACTGACTGATCTTGTTCAGCATACCCTTGCTGTCAATACCTCTCAGCGAAATTCGTACCGGAAATTCTTCTAATCCGGATTCAAAGCTGTCAACAACAATAAAACGCGAACTGCCATACTCCAGAGCAAGCCTTTCTACCTCTGCACAAGATTTTTTGTGTATTGTTATGCTTCCGTCATCATTACGGAATCCGATAATCGGATCGCCGGGAATAGGTTTGCAGCATGGGGCGACCACGAAACCGGAAGATGTCGCATGCGTATTTGACGGAGCAAAGCACTGACGGAATACTTCCGGCCCTATCAAACCAAGTCCTATACGGAAATACAATTCAGCTGCATCGTTCAGGAAAACAAAACGCAGCATGTGCTTCAATGCAGCCTGATTTTTTTCTACGCCGAGCACAGAGAGCCTTTCGGCATATATCTCCTTGCCCTTCTCCATGATAGTCCGGCGGTTACCGCGGAAATACTCAATAACAAGATTACGTGCATGTCTTGTTTGAAGGAACTGCAGCCATTCTGCTTTCGGAACCGCAGTGTCAGCGGTTATAATCTCAACTTGATCGCCGGCTTTAAGTTCCTGAGAGAGGGGTGCGAGCTTCATGTTCACCTTTGCGGCAATTGCCCTGTGACCAATGGCGCTATGGATGTTGTATGCGAAATCCAGCACTGTCGCTCCATTCTGTATGGAGCGTTGCTCTCCCTTTGGAGTAAAAACTACTATATCTGTGGTGACAAGGTCTTTATGTATGATATCAAGCAGCTCAAGAGCGTTTACATCCGTGCTTATCAGTATTTCCTGCACTTTCTTGAGCCACTTGTCCATCTCGCTGTCCACCTCGGAGATATATCCATCCTTTTTATAGGCCCAATGGGCGGCAATACCTTTTTCTGCTATGTCATCCATTCTTTTGGAACGGATCTGGACTTCGATCCAAAAACCCGACTGACTCATAAGAGTGCAGTGGAGCGCTTCATAGCCGTTGCTCTTGGGTGCGGTAATCCAGTCACGAAAACGATTCTGTTGTGCGGTATACAGCCCAAGAAGTATCGAATAGATGAGATAGGCCTGCCGACGTTCCACTTCCGGATCAGAAGACGCAGGATCGAAGATTATCCGTACGGCGTACAGGTCATAGATTTGCTCGAAGGGAATGTTTTTCGTGCGCATCTTGAACCATATCGAATACGGTGTCTTTATGCGTTTTTTGATGATGAAAGGAATGTCGGCCTGTTTAAGGGCAGTCTCGATAGGCTTGATGAAGTCGTTAATCTCTTTGTCCCTTTCGGCAACGTTACGACTCACCCTTTCGGAAATATCCTTGTATGCCTGTGGTTCTTTGAAGCGCAACCAGATATTTTCCATTTCCGACTTTACCCCGTAAAGACGCAGACGATGGGCCAACGGGATAAAAATGAACATGGTTTCGGAAAGAATCTTGTCCCGCTTGTGCTCGGGCATGAATTCAATAGTGCGGCAATTGTGCAGACGGTCTGCCAACTTGATCAAAACCACCCGGACATCATCGTTAAGAGTAAGGAGTATGCGTTTCAGATTCTCTGCCTGAATGCTCTCATAGGAGGTGAGAGGCCCGCGTTTGCGGTCTTCGTTGTCAAGAACCGTCTTGATTTTCGTAAGGCCGTCAACCAACATGGCAATCCTGTCTCCAAACAGATTCCGTATATCCTCAATGGTGTAGTCGGTATCTTCAACCACATCGTGAAGCAGTGCAGCCGAGATGGATTTATACCCCAGTCCTATTTCACTGATGACGATTTGCGCAACCTGGATCGGATGAATCATATAAGGTTCTCCAGAACGCCGTCGTACGTTCCTGTGAGCGGAATTTGCAAACTCAAAAGCTTTGCACACGACAGAAAGTTCCTCCTCACTGCGACAACGCAGTGAGGCCGCTTCATGCAGGACGGCCCATTCCTTTTCGATCTGCTCGTAATCTTTTGCTGTGAACTGGGAGAAACTCATTTCAATAATTTATATTCATCCAACTTATAGTCATCGATATGCTGAAGCGCATATGTGAGCTGCGCTCCGTAAAGGATTATCTGGAAACTGAAATTCAGCCATATCAAAAAGAGAGGAATGGCCGCAATTACACCGTAAACCGTATTAAGCCGACTGACAAATACCTGAGTCTCAAGGTATAAATACTGAAAACCGACGAAGACCAGTGCAATAAACATCGCAGATGTAAGTGCATGTTTATACACAACCTTGCAGGCCGGTATGTACTTGTACGCAGCCGAAAGAGTAAATACGGTGATGCCGTAAAATATCAACCAGCCAACGAACTTGCGCAGAGACTCCTGTTTGAGGCCAATCAACGAAACTGCATTGGAATATAGGGCTATCCCATAGCAGAAGATGATTACGATGAACGGGATCAGGAATAGTAGCCCGAAATAAAACCCGAAACGTTTATACGCTTTACGTGGAATCTTCCGGATACCCCAGACGTTATTGAACACCCTTTCCGTCTGAAACATGAGCCAGATGATGGTCCAGAGGAACATCAGTGCAGAAACAACTCCTACAGGACCGGACTGTGCGGCATCGATGATATTGCCAGCCTTCTCCATGGCAATGTTTACAAGTTCCAGGTTGTCCGGAAGTGCACTGTGAAGCAGGTAAGAAACCCTGTCGGCAATGTTCAGACCATTGGAAATAAAAAAAATAAAGGCTACCAG
>CACXHM010000190.1 GCA_902767465.1 uncultured Bacteroidia bacterium | reverse complement strand
CTTCTCCCTGCAGACCTTTATCAGCTTGGCAAATCCCGACACCATTGTAGCCGTATTGCCCACGTTCTCGCCAAGTTTTATTACGACAAGATCGGTACCGTCCAGGGAACTACCAAGAAACTGCCCAGGATCTGCAGACATGTCTTTTTCCCACTCGCGAAGGTCGAGTGCCGTTACGGCAGTAGGACGGTCGTTGTTTAACATGGACCCGAGCTGGTGGACATAATCATTGTCGCGGCACGTTGCAGCCAAGCCCCAATTGCCTCTCCAGCCAAGTTCTTGATCTGGAGCACAAAAAGTTATTTCATTGCCGATACAAAGAACCCTGAAAGAGTCAATCTGGTTTATTTCGGGTTCCGTTCCTTCCGGCCCGGAAGGAAACGAAGGTTTGGCCGGTGCCTTTTCAGCACACGACGCACAAAGCAGCATAACGGCTGCAATTGCTAAACTGACTATATTTCTCATTTCACCCTTAAGACACATAAAAAGCCGGAAAGGGTATAATCTTCACAGAGAAACCGAAAGAAATTCTCTTGCGATCTCATGGAGCCCTTCCTGAATCTTGTGAGCCTGCTTTGCTGAAATATAAGTATCGCCAACCTTGTAGTGCCGCATAAGGCCGGGGGAAATACCCACGCGCTTTGCGAATTTCGAGATATTCAGGAAATCGAAGGCATTGAACATTGCAGAAATGTCATACTTGTATTCGAATTCCAGATCCACAAGATCGTCCGGCACGCTTTCTCCGTCCTCGGCATACATGTCGAGGAGTTCCTGGTAGCAGGCAAGCATATCGGCTTTTGCTTCTTCGACAGTCTTACCGTCGCCATGCAAAACGGTACTTGTATTATCGGTATAAGCCCCGAAGCCGTTTTTATCCCTTTCAATTATTACCAGCGCTTTCATCCTGTATTTGTTTTAACAATTTGCTTTGCAAACCACGTTTAATCTCTTTATTCCAATGCCGTTCAACGTATATCTGGCCTTTAACTCCTGCCTTAACATACACATCATGACAAGCACCATGTCTATACAACTGCCAGCCATTTTGCAGTGCGATCCGCTTTAATTCATTCCAGGTCATATTCGAACTGAGATACAAATATAACGCAAATATGCGTCTTATCCAATTATTCATTAAAAAATATAGCTAAGCGCAACAATCACATCATCGGGCATGATGAATAATCGCCTGCCGGAACCTGTAACCCGCCCGCAGACCGGACAGGCATAAGAAGTAAAAGTGCTATAACCGCCCCAGAACCCGAGTCCGAGATCGACGTTCAAGTGCCTGCTGAGCATACGGGAGTAGCCCCAGATGAAGCCAAGTCCATAGCGATCCCCTTCCGTTGTGGGGCCATTATGGGCACCGGCACTGCTGAATTCCTGATACTTCATCCGTGCACCGAACCACCATCCCGAGTAGATATGCCAGGGCCAGTACCGGCCTCCAAGCGAATAGAGTTGCTGCCTGTCGGAGCCGGCAGGATCATATTTGACTCCTGCAGCAACGCTCCAGTGGCGTACAAGAGCATACGAGGCCTCCAAATTGGCAGATCCGGTACGGGCATAGTCTGCAACGTTTGTAGAAACAGACAGTTCCTGGGCCCCGGCATTATTGCAGAGGATGGACAGTGCGGCCATAGCCGCACAGATTATAAAGTTTTTCATAGTTGTCAGGAATTACAGGTAGCGGTTGAAGGCGGTGTTGATCTGGGTTTTGAACTCGTCGCCGTAGAGCGAGAGAAGTTTTTCCTGGAGTTTGCCACGATCGGTTACAGCAGGCATCAGCGCCTTGAAGATACTGAAACGATTCAGGCCCTTATTATCGAGATACATAAGGATTTGAGGCGAAAACCACCAGGACGTGCCGAACATGGAAGCGCCGTCGGGATAACGGAGACGGTAGAGTTTTGATTGCATGTAATATCCCCACATTTCAGCCACCTCACAGTAACCTGCATTCTCATCCCCACCGTTTCCGTAGGTTTGCATTCCCGATGTCACATACGAAACCAGAATATATTCGACAAGCTTATCCCACCACGCTTTTCCGACTTGCCTGTAATGGCTGGCATGTGCCAGTTCGTGTACCGTTACCCCATATATGGAAGCGTAGTCGGTACGTCCTTTCAGTCCCAGCGTAATGTCCGGAAGGAACCACTTTACAAGTGGAGCAAAATCTCCAAGGTATTTCTTTAGTGTCTCCCCTATTTTAGTATTGTCGATACCGACCCCGTGATGCATCATGACCGTGCTGCTGGCGTCCAGCCCCTGAAAAATCCAGAGACGCAGGTTTGACGGAGGTGTATCGATACTGCCGACCGATGTTTTGCATCCCTCGTAATAATCCCATACCGCATTGTTTACAACACAGCGGGAGAACATGCTTCTGTCGTCTGATGAAGTGATTACCTTGCTGTACCCCTGCGGAGAGCTTTTTCCCATGGTTGATACCGAACCCCCTACAAGTATCAGGTTCAGCCCGATACCGAATCCCTTGCTGTTTTTGAATACCAGCCTGTAACGCGGCTTGGAGGAAAAGGACTTGTTGATCTGGTAGTAACCGTCTGCATCGGTATATGCCTGCCCTATCTTTACAAATACGTTGCAGGCCACCCTTACCCCCTTGACACCTTCTTCAGACGAAGGGAAGCGCCCGTCCACGACAGTAATCCTGCCGGAAGGTCTGGCTGCTTCTCCACCCCTTGTGAAAGGGACGTCTTCCAGCATGGCTTCATTTCCTGTCAGACGGAACGCTTCCCGTTCCACGGCTTCACAATCTATATCGGTCGAACCTGCACGGGATATGACGTCATGCTCGGTTATATGGCAGCGGTCTATGATTTCATATAGGATATTCGCCGGAAACTCGAAGTCCGGAGGCACCACACAATACTGCCATGTAATGTTTTCTTCCGGCACGGCAGGATCATGGTACCAGTCACCCTCCCTCACTATGGCATAATCCATCGGATGATCCAGCATTTCCAGTCCAAGGGATTCCAGCATATCCAACTGATCCTGACCGTCCGGAAGAAAACGTACATATAAATCTGTGGTACTTACATCAATGGTTCCGGCCTTCGTAGGATAGAGCGACTCCAGAGCCCTTGTAATGTTTTTAACCGAATACGGATCCTCCAGCCGTTCTCCCAGCACCACCATGCCATGGGCCAGCGTTCCTTCCGTATCTACTTTCTCTCCGCGCATCCCGAAGAAATGCTCCGGGTTGCAGGCCGCGGCTGCCATGACAACGGCAGCGCCAACAAACAATTTGCTAACAGTTTTCATTCCCATACATTTTTGTCGACGGCAAATGTAGGGACTCAGAGCAGTTTTAGCGGTTTGAAAACGTTTAAATGCAATAAATGCCCTTTCACTCACGCGAAAGGGCATTTTTAAAACAGAAATTTCTGTTTGCGATACTATCCGAAAAAGTTTGGCCTTTAAAAGAATTTAACTTCTTTTCCTTCAATCGCACTCATGAGGGCATTTCCCACACGGCTCACGCCGAAACGGAAAGTGTCCTTGACAAGCCACTGTTCGCCAAGAATCTCAAGACCGATATTATAGTACACGAGGGCATCTTCGGCAGTGGCAATTCCGCCGGCTGCCTTGAAACCGACCTTACGGCCTGAAACCTTATAGTAGTCGCGGATAGCTTCGCACATAACACGGGCGGCCTCCGGGGTGGCATTCACACTTACCTTTCCGGTGGATGTCTTAATAAAATCGGCCCCGGCCTCCATGGCAAGCATAGAAGCCTTG
>CACXHM010000189.1 GCA_902767465.1 uncultured Bacteroidia bacterium | reverse complement strand
GAGGGCAATCAAGGAAGGCATTCACGTTTATTGTGAAAAGCCCCTGTGCCGCACTTTCCATGAAAACCAGCTGCTCATCGATGCTGCGGAAAAATATCCAGAGGTGGTAACTCAGATGGGTAATCAGGGACATTCCGGTGAGCAGTACTACCAATTCCAGGACTGGATGAAAGCAGGTCTTATCAAGGATGTGACCAAAATCGTGGCTCATATGAACAACGACCGCCGCTGGCATGTCCTGGATCCTGCCATGACCAGGTTCCCTGAGGCCGAAGCTGTGCCGGAGACCATGGATTGGGATGTATGGCAGATGCAGACGCTCCATCACGACTACACCCATTGGTTCGACGAGGGCAACTGGCGCTGCTGGTACGACTTCGGCATGGGCGCTCTCGGCGACTGGGGCGCGCATATTTTCGATACTTGCCATGAATTCCTCAAATTGGGACTTCCTTATGAAGTGTCGATGAAGCACGTCGAAGGACACAACGACTACTTCTTCCCCATGGCATCCACAATCGAATTCAAATTCCCCAGGAGGGGTTCGATGCCTGCCTGCACCATGACGTGGTACGACGGCATCGACAATCTTCCCGAACTGCCTGAAGGCTACGGAGTGAGCAAGGTTGGTGACGTGCCAACCGTGAACGGCGGGGAACTCAAGAAGGTTAAAGTGAATCCCGGCAAGGAGATTTATGCCCGTGACTTCATTTTTAAGGGCGCATCCCACTCCTCTCCGCTCAGCATCGTGCCCGAGGAACTCCAAAAGCAGATGGAGGCAGAGCACAGGATTCCGGATCCGGTGCCGGAAGATTCTCCCGTCCGTCTCAAATGGAGCCATCATACCAATTTCCTTGAGGCATGCATGGGCAAGGCAAAAGCACACTCTCCATTTGAAATTGCAGGCGAACTGGCTCAATTGCAGAATCTGGGCGTGATTGCTCAGAGACTTAATACCAGTTTTAAGTTCGACCGAAACACGAAGGAGATTGTTGATAATCCTTTTGCCAACGCTATGCTTACCGGGATTCCTCCACGCAAAGGTTGGGAAGATTACTATATATTATAATGTAGAAAAATGAAAAAGTTTTTATTCTTAATAGTTTGCCTCGCAGGTCTTAATGCCTGTAACGAAAGCCAGGAATGGAAAACCCTGTTCAACGGCAAGGATCTGACAGGCTGGAAACAGATTTGCGGCGAAGCCCCGTTCAGTGTAGAAGACGGTTGTATAGTGACCAAAGGAATAAACGGCAAGGTCAATTCCTTTCTGGCTGCCGACGAAGAGTTCGGGGATTTCATTCTCGAATTCGAGTTCAAAATGGATGAGGGCTTCAATTCCGGGGTCCAGTTCCGCGGACATCTCGACACTGCCGGACGCGTTTACGGTTACCAGTTCGAACATTGTGGCAATCCCGCACGCAGTTGGACGGGGGGTATCTACGATGAGCGCCGTCGCGGTTGGCTTTATAAGCTCACCTGGAATCCCAAGGGCCGTGAGGCCAACCATCTTGGAGAATGGAATACCGGGCGCATAGAGGCCGTCGGCAACCATATCCGCACTTTCGTCAACGGGGTTCTCTGCTCCGACATACTTGACGATGCCGATGCGAGCGGCATCATTGCCCTTCAGTCTCATGCTGCTTATAATAATGAAAAGATGATAGGCTCAGAGGCCCGCTGGCGCAATATCCGCATCTGCACCGTCCATCCCGAGAAGTATCTTCTTCCTGAAGACGGGGAGGTTTATCAGTACAACTGGATCAGCAACACGCTCAGCGAGCGTCAGCGCAAGGAAGGATGGAAACTTCTTTGGGACGGTAAAACCACCGCAGGGTGGAGGAGTGCCAAAGGAGATACCTTCCCCGAAAAAGGATGGCATATCGAAGATGGAATGCTGGTGGTAGAAGGCAGCAACGGTGCGGAGTCAAGCAACGGCGGCGACATCGTGACCGGCCGCATGTACAAGAATTTCTGGCTTTCGGTCGATTTCCAGATTACCCGTGGAGCAAACAGCGGCATCAAGTATTTCGTGCGTCCCGACCTCTACAAGAGTGACGCTTCGGCCATTGGATGCGAGTTCCAGATTCTGGACGACCAACTTCATCCCGATGCAAAGCTTGGTGTTAGGGGAAACCGCACGCTGGCTTCGCTCTACGACCTGATTCCTGCCGACAAATCCGATGCATGGTTCTACAAGGACCAGTGGAATACCGCCTGGGTCAAGGTTCAGGGGCAGCATGTGGAACACTGGCTCAACGGAGTAAAGGTTGTGGAATACGAGCGTAACACACAGGAGTGGAATGCGCTTGTAGCCTATAGCAAATACCGTAATTGGGACAATTTCGGCAATCATGAAGAGGGTTTTATCCTCCTGCAGGATCATGGAGACGAAGTGCATTTCAAAAATATCCTTATTAAGGAATTTTAGCATTTCTTCTTTAGTCGCTGAAAGATAGTTGATTAAGGGCCCTGACGCATCTGTCGGGCCCTTTTTATGTGAAAATTTTTTTAAAAAAATGCGAAAAAAATTTGGAGGTTCAGAAAAAAGTAG
>CACXHM010000188.1 GCA_902767465.1 uncultured Bacteroidia bacterium | reverse complement strand
TGGCTGAAACCAGCAGTTTGCTAAACTGCCGTACGGGTAACCGTACCACGAGTTCGAATCTCGTCCCCACCGCCCAGAGCAATCAAAAGCAGGTGCCGCACACAAGTGCGGCATTTATGTTTTTTCAACCATTTACCATCTTTATCTCTGGTGAAAATGTACCAGAGATAAACAGCTTAAACTATTGTGATATAAATCGTTGGCAATCAGCGAAAGCAGAGATGGCCAAAATGCGGTTCGTCGAACATTATTCGTTTGGGTACAAGGTGTCCATCAGAGGAATAAATGCAACTGTCCGGAAAAAGGGCGAAGACCGGATCTTTTAACAATCCATGCGGAATTGTTATATTTGACGTGATATAAACCTGTTTCAATCATAATACTATGATCACCGAAGATTACCTGCAAGCATATGTACCGGATCGGTTTCGAAATGATGAACGATACCGCTGCGGACATATCCACATCCTTGCGGCGAGCGAAGGGACACGAATCCTTGGAATGCATACTCCGGAAATGAAGATGATTGCAAAGCAGCTGGCAAGATCCGGCAACTGGCGGGAACAGGTGGATTATTGGCAACGGCACACCCCGCTCACCGGGGCAGAAGGCCTTACACATGAAGAAAGAATGATTTGGGGTCTGGTTGTCGATTATGTAAAAGTTCCACTTGAGGATCGGCTGCAGATGATTGACAGCCTCATCCCCGCCATAGACAACTGGGCCATCTGCGATAATCTCTGCAGCAATGCAAAATGGATTGAGAAGCAAGACAAGGAAAAGGTCTGGAATTCCCTGACCGACCTGATAGACTCTGAGGAGGAGTTCCGTTCCAGGGTAGGATTGATTCTCTCGCTTGCCCATTTTCTCGACGAACGAAACCTGCCAAGGACTCTCGAATATATTGCAGGACGGTCCTATAAGGATTCTGATCCTTATTATATCCGTATGGGGGCGGCATGGCTGTTCGCCGAAGCTCTCTGCAAGCAATACGATGTGGCACTCCGATATATCGAAGGAACCAGACTGTGCCGCTGGATACACAACAAAGCCATCCAAAAAGCACGCGAAAGCCATCGCATCACTGAAGGACAGAAGGAGTACCTTCGGTCACTCAAAATTTAACGAGCTTCAGTCAAAAGAATTTGCTGCGGCCTCGTCGAGGATACGCTTGCTGGTGAATTTGAAAAGACGGAAACAGAACCAGATAAGGGCAAGGCTGATGAGCCCGGACCAACCGGCAGCTATTTCGGAAGAAAAAGCAAGAGTGTCGTAAACCCCATGCAGCAACACGGGCACCAGCCAAACCTTGATCCTGTCAAAGGCTGTAGTAGAGCGCCAGTCGAAATGATTTCTGGAGTAGTAATACCCCATAGCAATCGCAAAGGCAAAATGTCCCGGGACTGCAAAGAGAGCGCGTGTAGTGCTCACGTAAAACCACGCGGCACCGGACGACAGTACATACATCAGGTTCTCGACACATGCAAATCCCAACCCTACACATGCGGCATACACCAAGCCGTCATAACGCTCATCAAATTCCGGGCAATGGCGCAACAAAAGCCATAGCATGAAAAGTTTTGCCGTCTCTTCCGGGATGGCCGCCCCATAGAACGAAACTTTTACCGCTTCGAGAAACGTTGAAGGAGTATTTGTGAATAAACCCAGGTTGAGCAGGGGTCCGGATATCAGCGTAGATACGAAAACCGAAATCGCACCGTAAAAGAATCCTTTAAAAATCAGCCTCCTGGGTTCGGGATTGAAATCTCTGCTATACACATAGTAGAGCAGTATCAAACCCGGCACTATGGCTGCCGCAAAAATGATCCACATAAACTCAGAACTGCAGGGCAACGCCGCCAGGTATGGTTTTCATTATCAGATGTTCATTAATGCGTCTCTGGCTGTTGATGAGCTTGAAACTGTCGATCAAAAACCAAATGCTCCCGACAGTAGCGACCGCGAGACCGGCACCAACAAGCACTGTACCGGATGAAGTAAGATTTCCGTATTCATCTGTCATCTCGGCACCGAACGAGACCGCAACGACACCGGCAAGTTCAGCCACAATGGAATATTTGAAGCTTTTCAGCAACTTATTCTGCTCACGAAGAAGAGTGACATATTCATATTCCTGAACCGGAATGTTGGCCTGGGCCGCCTGATTGGGAACGGAAGGGACTGCAACCTGTGCACGGGATGACACTGCGAAAACGCAGAGCGCGACAATAATTATAAATACTTTCTTCATAGTGACTGTGATTTGTTCCATTGGCAAAGATACTCATAATTATTATCTTTGCACCCCAAAAACAGACCCGAAATGAAACGTCTTATCACTGCCATACTTTTATCGACCCTGCTGGGAGGCACTGCAGAAGTGTTTGCCCAGAAGCGGGATCCAAACACATTTAGTCACGAAATCAGTTTTGGCACCGGAATCGGAACCGCATTCAAAGACGGCTCCGGATCCGACGCCACGTTCTGGCTCAATTATAGCAAATATTATAGCAGGCATCTGGGAGCCCGTTTCGGAGTGCAGTATATGCCATCAAACATCCAGATTGACCAATTCGTAACATTTCCCATGGCCTTTTCGCTGAGGACGGGCATGCGCCAGGGCAACGAATCGCTCGCCTATGGCGCAGTAGCGGCAGTCAGTGTCCTGGACTCATTTGTATGGGACAGTGACAATATCTTTGTGGAAATGATGGCGGCGTTCCTGCTTGCCCTGATAAACAGGGCCGAAGTTTACGTCGGCCTTACTCCGGGCTATATCGTCGGGGACAGTTCAATCAATCAGGGCACATACCTTGCCCTGGACGGCAATTATTACACTGAGGAGCACGGCATACGCAAGACCAGAAGTCTTTACGGATCCGCAGATCTAGGGATCAACCTGTCGTGGCGTA
>CACXHM010000187.1 GCA_902767465.1 uncultured Bacteroidia bacterium | reverse complement strand
CGTATATGGCACCGTCGTTGATGCGTACGCCATGTTTTAGGATGTGCTCGGCGACGATTTTGCCTGCAGGAGCAAACTCTGGCCATTCCCCGTCCGAAGCCTGATGCCTGTGGCAGTCGGAGAAATCGAGCCAGAGCAGATACGTGGCTTCGAGTTCTGGAACACGGACAGCGGGAAAGCGCCTGGCAAACAGGTCGCGCAGCATGATGAAGTTGCTGTGCACAAGGGAATTCATCTGATCCAGCCAGGCTGCACCTTCAGCGCTGTAGGCAGCCTGCAGGGCAACGATGCCGAACTGGTTCACGTCGCAATGCTCCCAGATGTTGATCACCCTGTCCATTTTTGAACGGAAATCTGCATTGGCGCTGATGATGTTTGCAATTTGCACGCCGGGGATGCTGAAACCCTTGGTGGGGGATACAAAACTTATGGATCGCTGTGCAAAGTCTTCGGATATTGATGCAAAGGGGATGTATGAACTGCCGGGGGCGGTTATTTCGCAATGGATTTCGTCGCTTATCACCGTGACACCGTGCCTGAAACAGATTTCCCCAAGGCGAACCAGTTCTTCCCGGGTCCACAGACGTCCCGAAGGGTTGTGGGGGTTGCAAAGCAGGAAAACTTTTGCAGCGGGGTCCGAGCAGCGACGTTCGATATCTTCGAAATCCATCTCATAACGTTTCGCGGTCCCGTTCCATACAAGATGGCTTTCGCTGGTTTGGCATTCCTGGTTGGTGATATTGTGAAAGAAACAGTTGTATGCGGGGACGTTCAGAACGACTTTATCTCCAGGTTCCGTGAGAGCTTTGATGGCAATGGAAGTGGCGGGAACTATGCCTTGTACCGGAACAATCTGTTCACGTGTGAAAGACCAGCCGTGCCGTCCGCTAAACCAGTGGATGACAGAATCGTAATAGCTCTGCGGGATTTCTGTGTAGCCGAAAACCCCCTGTTCCACCCGACGGCGAAGTGCTTCCACTATGCATGGGGCTGCAGGAAAGTCCATTTCGGCAACCCACATGGGGATGACACCATCGGGACAAGTATCCCATTTGACTGATGAAGTGCCGCGCGGAGCGGCTTCGGTTGTGAAGTCGAACTTGTTCATACAAACTCTTTTTTCATCCATCTTTTGCCTTTGATCCGGAGCAGGAAAATCAGGCCCCTTACATTCAGCTCTATGCACATTGCCACCCAGTAGCCTGCGAGACCCATTGCAGGGGTGAGAATCATGGCAAGACCGATGCGGACCACCCACATGCTGGCAAAGTTCATAAGCATCGGCACCATAGTGTCCCCGGCACCTACGCATGAACCATAGGCGATGATAGATGCCGCGTACATTGTTTCGGCAAAGGCTTCGATTCTCAATACCTTGACTCCCAGGGCAATGACTTCGGAGTCATTGGTAAGCAGCCCCATCATCTGCGGAGCAAAAATATACATGAGGATTCCAGCAGTGGTCATGAGCAGCGCTGCGAGTCCCGTTGTGATCCATGCAAACTGCCGTGCGAGCTCTTTCCGTCCTGCGCCTATGCTCTGACCCACGAGGGTTGTGGCTGCATCGCTGAGTCCATACCCGGGCATATAACAGAAGCTTTCCGCCGTAATGGCAAAGGAATTTGCCGCGATGGCTATGGTGCCGAGTGGGGCCACTATCACCGTGCTCGCAACATAAGCTCCCCGGGAGATAATGTTCTGGAGCCACATTGGGCCGCTGATGCCAAATGCCGCCTTGAGGGATTCCATGTCCGGTATCCATGAACTGCTGTCCTGAAAGATATTCAGTTCGGGACTCTTGCGGAAGAGATACCATAGGGCGAAGGCGTGGGAAATCATTGTTGCAAGCCCCGTACCTATGGCAGCGCCTTTAACCCCGAGGCCGAGCATATATATGAAAATGTAGTTCAGGATGACGTCCAGCACACATGCGGACACTTCCACGATGCTTGGAATTTTCATGTTGCCGCTTGCCTGAAGCATGCTGCACGAAATGATAGCGATCTGCATTACAGGAAGGAACGCGCAGAATATTGCGAAGTATGCGGTGGCATCGGCGCATATTGCTTCGTTTCCTCCCAGCCAGTGCGGGAGGAAAGGGCTGATTGACAGCCCCGCCACCGCCAGTATGATGCTGAAAAAAAGCACGCTGACAAACCCCTTGCGCATCACCTTGCGCGCTTTGGCGAAATTGCGCGACCCTATGAGCTGTGACACCTGCACTGAGAAGCCGGAGGAGTTTGCAAAACAGAATCCTCCGAAAATCCATGTGCTGGTGGCTACGAGTCCGACGCTGGCCGCCTGGTCGGAGCCCAGTCTTCCTACCATTCCTGCATCGATGTATTCCATTACTATGGTGCCCAGCTGGGCGAGCATGGCGGGGAGCCCCAGCATCCAGGCGAGACGCAGTTGTTCACCGCGCCGCAGCGGTGCTCCGCTGCGAAGTTTGTCGAGCAACCGGTCTTTTACGCTCATGAGTTTTCGGATTTAAAATGAGCGCACCACGACGTGAGGGGACACTGCCGGCATTTTGGGGCCCGGGACGTACAGATATACCTCCCGTGGAGCAACAACCAGTGGTGGGCCACCGGACGGACGCTTTCGGGGATGTGGCGCTCCAGGTCGAGTTCAACGGCTCTCGGGGTGGTGCCGCGGCTCAGTCCGATCCTGCGTGAAACGCGGAATACATGAGTGTCCACAGCCACAACGGGCTCCTTGTAAAGAATCGAAGCCACTACGTTTGCAGTTTTGCGACCTGCTCCCGGCAGTGACATCAGTCCATCTACGTTCGAAGGTATCTTCCCCCCGAAATCCTGCATTACCTTGCGCGCCATCGCGGCGAGGTTCTTCGCTTTGTTGTTGGGGTAGGACACCGATTTTATGTAAGGATAAATGTCTTCCGCGCTTGCATGGGACAGCGATTCCACGTCCGGCCATCTGTGAAACAGCGCCGGGGTGACCATGTTTACCCTTTTGTCGGTGCACTGTGCCGAAAGAATAACACTTACAAGCAGTTCGTAATCATTGCCGAAATGCAGTTCTGAATCCGCCAGCGGAACATTTTCCCGAAAATAAGACAGGACTCCGGAATACCTTTCAGAGAGAGTCATCGCTCCGTACAGCTTTCGTTTTCACATACGAATACACGGCCGGGGCGGCGTTCGACAATTGAAAGGTCGTGGGTAACCATTATTATCGCGGTGCCCTGCTCTTTTCCGAGTTTCTCCAGCAGAGAAAGAATGCCTTCTGCAGTTTCCGAATCGAGGTTTCCGGTGGGCTCGTCGGCGAGAATTAGTTTGGGGGCGTTCAGAATGGCGCGCGCAATGGCAATGCGTTGCTGCTCTCCGCCTGAAAGCTGGTGGGGCATTTTATGGGCCTTTGTGGTCATCCCTACTGCATCCAGGACTTCGTCGATGCGCTCATCCGTTTTGCGGCGGTCTTTCCAGCCTGTGGCTTTGAGCACGAAATCGAGGTTCTCCCATACGCTTCTGTCCTGCAGGAGCTTGAAGTCCTGAAACACAACGCCAAGGCAGCGCCTCAATTTTGGAATGTCGCGGTTGCGGAGCTTGCGGAGGTCGAACCCGCAAACGCTCCCTTCTCCCTTGAGCAGCCTGTTTTCGGCCGTGATGGTGCGTATGATCGATGTCTTTCCGCTTCCGACACGGCCTGTGATATAGACAAGTTCGCCGGCATTGATGTTCATGTTGAGGTCGTAGATGACAGTATTTTCCCCTGCGCGGACATCGGCGCCGCTGAATGATACGAGAGACTCCATAAAAACGATAGTATTGTGTGCAAATATAATGTTTTATTGAGTAAAAATGATTATATTTGAAGATTGGAAAACAGAATTATTCTATGAAACTTACTCGTTTGCAGTTTCTTGTTGCGGCGGTGTTGTTTTGCGCCGTTCCCGTGCGCGCGGGCGCGCAAAGCGCAGACCGTGCATTCGCGGATGCCGAAACCCTTTACAGGAATGGATCATACGCCGAGGCAAGAAGCATATTTGAAACGCTTGAAGATCCGCTTTCAAAAGCATATGTGGTGCTTTGCGCCATCAGGACCGATGATCCCGACTATCCGAAACTTTACCGGAAACTGGTATCGGATTACCCCGAAACAGTGCTCGGCAATGATATCCGTTACGCTTATGCCAACGATCTCTTTGCAAAAGAAAACTATGCAGATGCATCCGTAATGCTTGCCCAGGTCAGTCCCTCCGGGCTGGCTCCCGTGGAGCGTATCAATTATGATTTCCGCCGAGGCTACTGTGCTTACGTAGATGGCCGGGCCGATGATGCCCTTGAGAGTTTTTTGAGGGTGGACCAGGCTCCCAAGAACAGCCTGACTTCCGCCGCACGCTACCACATTGCCTACATAGCCTACAGCCGCTCACAGTTCTCTACGGCCGAAAAGTGGTTCGGCCTCGTTGCCGAAGATGAACGCTTCAAGCCTCTTGCCGACTATTATGTTCTGGAGTGCCGTTTCATGGCAAAGGATTATGACTATGTGCTTGAATATGGCCCGTCCATGATTGAGCAGGCTCCGGAGGAGCGCAGGGCACGCCTTGCCCGCATCATTTCCGAATCCTACCTGGTGAAAGGCGACAGGGAAAAGGCCCTTGCATACTATAAGATGGAAGGCACCCGGGAGGTTGCTACCCGCTCCGATTATTTCCATGCGGGAAGCGTGATGTATGCGGTACAGGATTACAAAGCGGCGATCGAGAATTTTACAAAGATGGACAGCCGCATCGATTCTCTTGGTCAGATTGCCAATTACCAGTTGGGCTATTCGTATATCCGCACCGGCAACAAAGTTGCGGCATCCGACTCTTTCAGGGATGCGTCCCAGTCGGGTTATAATGCTGAAATCCAGGAGGATGCATGGTTTAACTATGCAAAGCTTGCTTTCGATCTGAATTCTGATATGTCTGTGTTCGGGGGCTATCTGCAGCAGTACCCCGGCACTTCCCGCAAGGAGCAGATTTACAATTATCTTGCTATCGCGGCGCTCGAAGCCAAGGACTATACTGCCGCTATCGAGGCCTACGACAATATCGAGGAACTGGACCAGGAGCAGAGGGGTAACTATATGAAGGCCAATTATCTGCGTGCCACTCAACTTGCCGGAGGCGGTGCATGGTCCGATGCTGCTCCTTATTTCAGGGCAGCGGCAATCAATCTCCCGAAGAGTGACCGTTTCGCACAGATGTCCCGCTACTGGCTGGCCGAATCCTGGTTCAACAGCGGGAAATATGCGGAAGCAGCCGACATGTATGAAGATCTCTACAACGTGTCGGCCCTTAACGGCAGGGTCGAAGGCCGCATGATGAGTTATAATCTTGCCTATGCCCTTTTCAATCAAGGCAAGTATGAATCTGCCGCAAGGTGGTTCGACCAGTTTATCCTTTCGGGGGAGCCTTCCGGCAGGAAGGATGCCATGATACGGAGGGCGGACTGCGACTTCGCACGTCACAACTACAAGGCTGCCATCGAATCGTACGGGACTGTCCTTGCCATCGATGGTGACCCAGACAATATCTACCCTTACTATCAGCAGGCCCTCTCCTATGGATTGTCCGGCAACAAGAAAGAAAAACTGGCCGTGCTTGGCAAGGTGGAGCAGGCGAGCGCCGACGCTCCCATGTATTCCGATGCAATGTATGAGCTCGGGCGCGTCTGTATGGAGATTGAGGACAATGAACGGGCAGTCAAGGTTTTTGAAAAACTCCGTACAACCACCTCCGACAATACTTTCGCCGCCCGTTCCCTCATTGGACAGGGAATGGCTTACCGCAACATGAAAAACTACGACAAGGCGCTTGCAAGCTACAAGTCTGTGGTTGATCTCGTGCCGGACAGCGAATATGCGGAAGAAGCAATCATGGCAATCAATTCCGTGTATCAGACAACAGGGCAGCCCGACAAATTCCTTGACTATATCCAGTCCCGCAACCTTTCCATAGGCAGGACTCCGGCCGAAAAGGAGAATATCTATTTCAACACTGCAGAACAGATATATCTCTCCGGAAGTTATGAAAGGGCCATCACTTCTTTGCAGAAATACCTGAAGGATTATCCCAAGGGCGCAAAGTGCGGCGAGGCGTGGTTCTATCTTGCCGATTCGTACCGTTGCCTTTCCGACAAGGAAAAAGCATGCGGGGCATACAAACAGGCAGCCAGCATTCTTGGGGAGGGCTCATTCGCCGAGACTTCGGCATACCATTATGCGGTTCTTTCCTTCGACCTGCAGCGCTATACCGATGCATACGAAGGGTTCTGCACTTTGAGCGACATTGCCAAAATGGAAGAGAACAAGGCTGCGGCGCGTCTTGGCAAGATGCGTTCGGCCTACAATGCCCGCAACTTTGAAGATGCCATCGATGCCGCGCGTGAACTGATTGCTGCATCTCCTTCGGCAGCGGAACAGCGTGAAGGGTGGTTCGTGGAGGCAAAGAGCCTTCTTGCCACAAGTCATCGCGACGAGGCTTACATGTTCTTCCGCAAACTTGCAAATCAGCCTTCCACACCCGAAGGTGCCGAGTCATATTACATGATTGTACGTGATTATTGCGACACGGGGGAGTATGCTAAACTTGAAGAGGCCGTCTACGACTTTGCCGGCAAGTGCGGTGACCAGACTTATTGGTTGGCAAAGTGCTATATAGTGCTTGGAGACGGTTTCCGGGAGCAGGGAAAGACCGCACAGGCAAAGGCTACATGGGAAAGCATCCGTGATGGCTACACATCTGCCGAAGAGGGGGATGATATTATCGAAACCGTTAAAGAGAGAATCGCAGCATTATGAAAACAAGGATTTTAGCGGCGCTGCTTGCCGCATCTTTCACCATAGCTTCGTATGCACAGAATCTGAACCCGCAGGTGCAGGTTACCAACGACTTCAAGACCGAGATGGGAACCGTTTCCAAACAGACGGTTGCAATCGAGATTCCAGATTCGCTCACCAGTTTCAAGCGTTCGGTAAGCTATAACGTGTTTTCCACTCCTTACAAGGGGGCTTATGAATTCCTCCCCTACGAAATACAGATCACCCCTCAGCGTCCTGAAAGCGATTTTCATCGTTTCTGGCTGAAGGCCGGTGCCGGATACACGTTCCGTCCTGTCCTTCAGGCGGTATGGACTCCGCTCAGGAATGTCGCGAACAACAGCGTTTCCGTTTATCAGGATTTCAAAGGTTACGGCGGCAATTATTCCACGGTTGATGCGCGCAATGACTGGTCGGGTCATGACTGGATGGAGAATGCCGGCGTTTCCGGACATTGGTTCGCCAGGGATTTTACCCTTGGTTACGGTGTGGATTACAAGGGGATATATACCGCCGATTTCAATCGAAAAATCTTTTTCACAATATCGGCGTAAATGCAGACATCCATTCGGATGAAGGTGAGAAGATTGCCTATGACGGTCGGCTGAACGTAAACCATGCCTCGGACCAGGCGATTGGCCTGACCGGGGTAAGGGCAGAAGGCAGCGTGCACCCCGATTGGGTATTCCCGCTGGAAATAAGACTGGATTTCGGAGTGGACGCCGATTTCTATGATAAAGGTGGTCTTGATAATCTCGTGGTAGCGAGAATATCACCCAAAGTGCTGTATGAGTGGAACTTCCTGAAGTTTGCTGCCGGCGTAACCCTCAGTCCGGCAAGCGACCTGCAGTGGCTCTATCCCGATTTGAGCGTCTCTGCCGATTTTTTCGATATTGGCATGCAGGTTTACGGCACCGTTACGGGAGGACAGTACAGCCGGAATTATTCCGATTTCAAGCTTGCAGATCACTGGTTTGGTCTTTCTTATGTGAACAACATCAGGCCTACGCTCGAGAGGCTGAATGCATCTTTGGGCTTGAGGGGGCGTGCGTTTTCGCATCTTCAGTATGACCTCCGGGGCGGATGGGCATCTTATACCGATGCTCCGATGCATTCCCTGAAGGCTTCGGCAGGGGATCCTGCCCTGTATGAATGCGGAATAGCATGGGTAGAATACAACCTGCTATATGCCGATGCACTGGTCGCATGGCGCTCGCGCAGGGTGGATTCCGAACTTGGTTTCCATTTCAAGAAGACCAATGTTACGGCCAATGACAATTATCTCGATCTGCCCCGGTTCAGCGTCAATGCTGCTTTCACGTACAACTGGAATTCTAGGATTTATGCCGGCATCTGGTGCGAGGCACAGAGCAAGCGCGACGCTCTTACGATTCCTGTAAAGGGATTTGTAAACCTCGGGTTGAGCGGTGAATACAGACTGAACAAAACTCTCTCTGTCTGGGCAAAGGCCGGGAACCTGCTGAACCAGCAGATAGCGATATCCCCCCTGCATGCCGAAAAAGGCATGTATTTGACCGCGGGAGTGAGTCTGAATTTAAGATAATTTGAGTATTTTTGCATTCTTTTATAAAAGACGAAGAAAAATGGTTGAACAAGAAGAGATGAAAGTGGCGGAAGAACAGTATTCCGCTGGCAGTATTCAGGTGCTCGAAGGGCTTGAAGCCGTTCGCAAGCGGCCGTCCATGTATATAGGCGACATTTCCGAGAGAGGCCTTCATCATCTGGTATATGAAGTGGTCGACAACTGTATCGACGAGGCCATGGCCGGCTACTGCGACAATATCGACGTACAGATACTTGAAGATAATTCCATTCGCGTGCAGGACAATGGACGAGGAATCCCTACCGGCATGCATCCGAAGGAGCATCGCTCCGCACTTGAGGTTGTTCTCACCGTCCTGCATGCAGGAGGAAAATTCGACAAGAACAGCTATAAGGTTTCCGGAGGTCTTCACGGAGTAGGTGTCAGCTGCGTGAACGCTCTTTCCGACCTGCTGATTGCCGAGGTGCATCGCGAAGGAAAGATTTTCGTTCAGAAGTATTCCAAAGGCAAGCCCACGACACCCGTTGAGGTGGTCGGGGAATGCCCCGAATCCGACCACGGGACCATCATCACCTTCCATCCGGACCCGTCCATCTTCGTTCAGACAACTGTTTATAAGTACGAAACGCTTGCAGCCCGTCTTCGCGAGCTGTCATTCCTCAATAAGGGAATTCATATCCGTCTTACCGACCGCCGTACCCTTGTGGACGAGTTCGTTCAGGACGAATCCGGTGAGAGCAAGGCTACCGGGCGTCAGGTGAACAAAAGCGAAATGTTCTATTCGGAGAACGGTCTTTCCGAGTTTATCGACTATCTCGATGCCGGTGCCCAGAAACTCATTCCCGAGCCCATCTGTGTATCTTCTGATAAAATCATTCCCATTGACATAGCCCTCCAGTACAATACCGGTTATTCCGAAAAGATATATTCTTACGTCAACAATATCAACACAATTGAGGGCGGAACCCATCTTCAGGGTTTCAAAATGGGGCTCAGCCGTTCGCTGAAGAACTATGCCGACAAGAATAAACTTCTTGAGAAAGCAAAGGTGGAACTTGCTCAGGAGGACTTCCGCGAAGGCCTTACTGCAGTTATTTCCGTAAAGGTTGCAGAACCTCAGTTCGAAGGACAGACCAAGACCAAGCTCGGCAACACCGAAGTGACTTCCGCCGTTTCTCAGGCAACTGCCGCCGCCATGGATATCTTCCTTGAGGAAAATCCTAAACTTGCCAAGACTATCATCGACAAGATTGTCCTGGCCGCTACCGCCCGCAATGCCGCCCGCAAGGCCCGTGAAATGGTGCAGCGCAAGACTGTCATGACAGGAGCCGGGCTTCCCGGCAAACTTGCCGACTGCTCCGAGAACGATCCCGAGAAATGCGAGCTTTTCCTGGTTGAGGGAGATTCCGCAGGTGGTACCGCAAAACAGGGCCGTGACCGCCGCTATCAGGCCATCCTGCCTTTGCGCGGTAAGATTCTGAACGTTGAAAAGGCAGCGGAAGGCCGCGCTTTCGACAGCCAGGAAATCCAGAATATCTACACAGCACTCGGAGTTCGCGTGGCCCAGGAAGATGAAACCGGCGAAAAACATATGGACCTCAGCCGCTTGCGCTACCACAAAGTGGTCATTATGACCGATGCCGATGTTGACGGCAGCCATATCGCGTGCCTTATCCTCACGTTCTTCTTCCGTTACATGTTCGACCTTATCAAGAACGGATATGTTTATCTGGCAACACCTCCGCTCTATCTCGTGAAGAAAGGGAAGGAAGAAGTGTATTGCTGGACCGAAGAACAGCGGGAAGAAGCGGCTCTGCGCCTTGGAAAGGGATCCGACAAGGGTTATACCGTGCAGCGCTACAAGGGTCTTGGTGAAATGTCCGACCAGCAGCTCTGGGAGACAACCATGGATCCCGCGAACCGCAGGCTCCGCCAGATTACCATAGAGAACGCAGCCCAGGCTGAACGCACCTTCTCTATGCTTATGGGCGATGATGTTCCGCCCCGCCGCCAGTTCATCGAAGAAAACGCACATTACGCAAATATTGACGCATAAACCTATACCATGTTAGACATTTTCGATCGCATTGAGCGCAATTCCGGAGGCCCTATCGGCCAGTATTTTGAGCAGGGCTTCGGCTATTACATGTATCCACGTCTCGAGGGAGAACTCGGACCACATATGATTTTCAACGGCATTCCGGTCCTTAACTGGAGCCTTAACAACTATCTTGGCCTTGCCAACCATCCGGAAGTCCGTAAGGCGGATGCTCAGGCTGCGGCCGACTGGGGACTTGCATACCCTATGGGTGCGAGGATGATGTCGGGACATACCCGCTATCATGAGGCTTTGGAACGTAAATTCGCCGAATTCGAAAAGAAGGAGGACGCGTTCCTGTTCAATTTTGGATATCAGGGAATAGTTTCCACCATCGACGCTCTTCTTACCCGTCATGACGTTGTGGTGTATGATGCAGAGTGCCATGCCTGTCTGCTCGACGGTATCCGTCTACACATAGGCAGCAAGTACAAATACCGCCATAACAATATGGAGGATTGTGACAAGGTGCTTACCCGTGCCTGTGCCGAAGCCGAAGAAAACGGAGGCGGCGTGCTTCTGATTACCGAAGGCGTTTACGGAATGACGGGGGCTCTCGGAAAACTCGACGAAATCGTCGCTCTCAAGAAGAAACATTCTTTCCGCATCCTTATCGATGACGCCCATGGATTCGGCCTTCTCGGCGAGCATGGACGCGGCACTTCCGAGCATTTCGGGGTAATGGACCAGATCGATCTTTATATCGGTGCTTTCGCAAAGAGCATGGCGAGCATAGGCGGATTCGTCGCCGGCCCCCACAGCATTATCAATTATCTGCGTGCCAATATGCGCAGCCAGATGTATGCAAAGAGCCTTCCCATGGCGCTGGTTATCGGCAACATGAAGCGTTTGGAGATCATAGATTCTCCCGAAGGAGATGAACTCCGCAAGAAATGCTGGGCCATTACACATGCCATTCAGGATGGTTTCAAGAAGGAGGGCTTCGATATCGGTGAAGCAGAAGCGTGCGTAACGCCCGTCCATATCAAAGGCGGTATTGCACAAGCTACCAAAATGGCCAAGGATCTTCGTGAGAACTACAAGATTTTCTGCTCCATGGTTATCTATCCGGTCATCCCCAAGGGTATGATCATCTTCCGTATAGTATGCACTGCTGCGCATACCATGGAAGATGTAGAATATACGCTTAATGCATTCAAGGAAATAAAGGCCAAACTCGATGCCGGTCTTTACGACGGTGACGACATTGCAGCCATGACCGTCAAATAGTCATTCCGAACGAAGTGAAGGAATCTGTTTATTTCAAAGACAAGGTGATTATCGTCACTGGGGCCAGCTCCGGAATAGGGCTGGCTTCGGCGCGTCTGTTCGGTTCTTTGGGTGCAAAAGTGGTTATGGCCGCCCGCAGGTTCGCAACCCTTGAGGAACTGCGTCCTTCCGTAGGACCGGAAGACAGGGTGCTGTGCGTGCGCTGCGACGTTTCTTCGGAACAGGACTGCAAGGATCTTATAGAGGCCGCGGTGGCACGTTTCGGGGGTATCGACATTCTGGTCAACAATGCCGGATTGTCTATGCGGGCCATGTTCAAGGACCTTGACCTCAAGGTTATCCATTCCCTGATGGATGTAAATTTCTGGGGGACGGTGAACTGCACCAAATTCGCCCTTCCGCATCTGCTGCAAAGAAAGGGACAGGTTGTGGGTGTGATAAGCATCGCCGGATATTCCGCACTTCCTGCAAGGACGGGTTATTCTGCTTCGAAGTATGCAATACGCGGTTTTCTCGACACAATCCGTATAGAACATCTTAAAGACGGACTCAATGTGCTTGTGTTCGCTCCGGGGTACACTTCTTCCAATGTGCGCAACGCAGCCCTTACCGCCGACGGCTCGGCCCAGGGGGAAACTCCTTTGGACGAGGGTAAACTGATGAGTGCCGAGCAGTGTGCGCAGCATCTTGCAAAAGCCCTGAAGAAGCGCAGGAGTGAGTGCATCCTTACAGGTCTTGGAAAGGCTACAGTGTTCTTTCACAGATTGTTGCCGCGTCTTACCGATCGTCTTACCTATAGCTTTATTGCAAAAGAAGCAAACAGTCCGTTCAAATGAAAAAATTCCTGCCGTTCCTGCTGGTGTTCGTGATCCTGCTGCTGGTGCTTCCGCGAAGCGCCCGCCTGAACTATGACTACCGCAAGGGAACCCCATGGAAATACGGTACGCTCGTCGCTCCTTTCGACTTCCCCATACTTAAGACGGAAGACCAGCTTCTGGAAGAAAGGCGCAAAGCGTCGGAGCAGGTCGTACCATATTACAGATATCGTGAAGACGTGGTATCCGGGAGTCTCCGATCCGCCGAAAGTCTGGATCTGGGTGATGTTGCATATATGCGCCCCGCCCTGGTTTCGGAACTGAAAACCATCTATGACAAGGGTGTTGTCGATGATGACGGAATGCATCTGAATTCGGATGTCATTTACGTACAGAAAGACAAGCGCGCTGCTCCCATGCCGGCATCTGAAGTATATGTGATTGCCGATGCCAAAGCAGAACTGACTTCAGTTCTTTTGGGTGCTTATCCCGAAGCGGATTCGTTGTTGCGCACTTTACCGCTGCAAGATCTTATAGTTTCCAACCTGGCATATGACAGCCAGACAACCGAACAGCTGTCGGCATCGGCGCTGGTGAATATTTCTCCCACCGAAGGCTATGTGAGCGCCGGTCAGCTGATTGTTTCTGAAGGGGAAATAGTTACCGCTGAAATTGCCCAGATGCTCGCATCTTATGAGAAGGAGTACTATTCCAATATGGGAGTGTCCAAAGGAGGTTTCCTGCAGTGGACTGGAAATGCGCTGATAGCACTGTTGTTCTGTTTCCTGCTGTTCAATGCGGTGAAACTGATCAATCCCACCATTTTCGGCGACAACGGCAAGTTCTTGTACCTGCTTCTGGTGTTTACCATTTTTACCGTGGCTTCCATAGTGGTGCCGAGGACCCATGCCGATTATGTGTGCTGGATGCCTTTCGTGCTTTGCGCCCTGCTGCTGGAGGCTTATTTCGACAATAAGCTTGTGATAATGGTATATACCATCGCTCTTTTGCCTCTGCTATTCTATGCCGACGGAGGAAGGGCCGTTTTCCCGATATTTCTTACAGGCGGAGTGGTATCCATGCTCACTTTCAAGTTCTTCAACAAGGGCTGGAGGCAATTCGTGAATGCATTCATTACATTTGCTGTAATGTATGTGTTGTTCCTGGCATTCCGCTTTACGGACATGATCGGCGGCAATTTACTGCGTATGGCTGTGGCGTTGCTCGTTTCTGCCTTCCTGTGTGTGGCGTTCTATCCGCTGACATATCTTTTCGAGAAGATTTTCAACCTGGTTTCGGTGTATCGTCTGGGCGAACTCTGCGATACTTCGAATTCGTTGCTTCGCGAACTTGAGCAGAAAGCGCCCGGCACTTTTCAGCATTCTCTGCAGGTAATGAATATGGCTGATGCCGTGGCGGGAGCGATCGGTGCCAATGTGCAGCTGGTGCGTGCCGGCGCCCTGTATCACGACATAGGAAAGATGCTGAACCCGCTTTGCTTTGTGGAGAACGAGTCCATGCTTGCTGCAGAGGGCGTCAAACGCTATCATCAGGGGCTTTCGCCCCAGCAGAGCGCCCAGGACATCATCCATCATATTACAGATGGGGCAGAACTTTCACGCCGGCACAGGCTGCCTTCCGTCATTACCGACTTCATTCTCACGCATCATGGCACTTCGGTGGTAAGCTATTTCTACGATCTTTTCCTGAAAGACGGAGGAGATGCGGCAGAGATAGGGGAGTTCCGCTATCCGGGACACAAGCCTGTGAGCCGTGAGCAGACCATCCTGATGCTGTGTGACAGCGTTGAGGCAGCGTCCCGTTCCCTGAAGGAGTATACTCCCGAGTCATTCGACCGTTTTGTGGAAGGAATAGTTGCGGGGAAAATGGATGAAGGCCAGTTCTCGGAGGCTGAGCTCAGTGTGAAAGACCTCGGAATCGTAAAGGCTACACTCAAGAATTATCTTGCCCAGATGTATCATGGGCGCATAGAATATCCTAAAAGGAAAATCAAATTAACGAATATATTGAAATGAAACTGGAGAAAAAACAGCTTGATGCATTGAACATCGAACTTACCCTTCATGTGGAGAAGGATGATTACACCGAAATCGAACGCAAAAAACTTGCCCAGCGCCGTCGCACGGCCGACTTCAAGGGCTTCCGCAAAGGAATGGTGCCGGAGTCGCTGGTGCGTCGCGTGTATGGCGACCAAGCACTTGCAGAGTCGGTGAACGAGGTGATCTCCAAAGGGTTGCAAGACTTTATCGAAGAGAATAAATTGAATGTTCTCGGTGAGCCTCTTGGAAGTGAGAATCAGCCTGAGGTGGAGTGGAAGGACGGAAACGATTTCACTTTCATCTTTGACATTGCCACATATCCCGAGTTTGAGGTTGAGGCAGGTAAAGATGACACCGTGAACAAATACAATATCAGTGCTTCTGCAAAAGAAAAGGCGGACATGCTCGCCAACCTCAAAAAGTATTACGAAGAAAAGAAAGAGGAAAAATCCGATGAGGATATCGAGAAGGAACTTTCCGAGCGTCTTGAAAGTGAATATGCCCAGCAGGCGGAATGGCGTCTGAGCAAGGATATCCGCGATTATTTCGTTGCAAAGACCAAGTTCGACCTCCCCGAAGCCTTCATGAAGAGGTGGCTCTTCGAGGCCAACGGTGGCAAGGTTACCAAAGAAGATGTGGAGAAAGAGTTTGACGCTTTCCTTAAGGATTTCCGCTGGCAGCTTGTGCGCGGTGCCTTTATGCGCAAGTATGGGTTCAAGGTTGAGCAGAAGGACATTAACGATGCAGCCGTGAGCTATGTGCATTATCAGTATGCCATGTACGGCCTTCCCAGCGTGCCCGAAGAAATGGTGAAAGAGGCTGTCCAGAACATGATGCAGGACCGGAAGCAGATCGACCGTCTCGTTGAGCAGGTCGAAGACAGCAAAGTCATGGGCAAACTCAAGGAGGAAATCACCATCAAGGCGAAGAAAATCACCTCTGAGAAATTCCGTGAACTTGCATAATCATGTCTGATTTCGAGAAATTTGCAAAGTCTGAGTTCGGTGTCGGGTCCATGACCCTGCACCGTTACAGTTCTGCTGCCGACTCCTACATCAATCCAACAATCATAGAGGAGCGCAGGCTGAATGTGGCTTCCATGGATGTTTTCAGCCGTCTGATGATGGACCGTATCATCTTCCTTGGCGTGCCCATAGATGATGACGTTGCGAATATCATTCAGGCCCAACTGCTTTATCTGGCATCGTCTTCCGAAAATGATTCGGACATTACACTCTATCTGAACACTCCCGGAGGAAGCGTTTCCGCCGGACTTGGGATCTACGATACCATGCAGATAGTCTCTCCTGATATCGCGACGGTATGCACCGGCATGGCTGCTTCCATGGGCAGCGTGTTGCTCTGCGCCGGCACCAAAGGCAAGCGCTCCGCGCTGCCGCACAGCAGGGTCCTTATCCATCAGCCTCTCGGCGGAGCCCGCGGACAGGCATCCGACATTCTGATCGCTGCAAAGGAGATCGAAAAGACGCGTGATGAACTCTGCCGTATCATAGCCGAGCACAGCGGCCAGCCTTTCGAAAAGGTTTTCGCCGATGCTGACCGGGATTACTGGATGAATGCAAAGGAAGCGCTCGCGTACGGAATGGTGGACAAGATCCTTACTAAAAAGAAGAAATAATGCCGGAGAAGAAGAACGGGAACCTGCCTAAGCCAAAAGATATCAAGGCTTTCCTGGATGAGTATGTTATAGGTCAGGACAGGGCTAAAAAGTTACTGTCGGTGGCGGTCTATAACCACTATAAGCGCATTATGCACAACCTGGTGGAACCCGAGAACGACGGTGTGGAACTGGAGAAGTCCAATATTCTTCTGGTTGGTCCCACAGGCACAGGGAAGACTCTTCTTGCGAAAACCATTGCAAAGATGCTTGCGGTGCCTTTCGCCATCGTTGATGCTACGGTGCTTACCGAAGCCGGCTATGTGGGTGAGGATGTGGAAAGCCTGCTGGTGCGTCTGCTTCAGGATGCTGACTACGATCAGGCCAGTGCAGAGATGGGGATAGTGTTCATCGATGAGATAGACAAGATTTCCCGCAAGAGCGACAACCCTTCCATAACCCGCGACGTATCGGGAGAAGGCGTGCAGCAGGGGCTGCTGAAACTGCTGGAGGGGAGTGTGGTGAATGTTCCTCCGCAGGGAGGCCGCAAGCACCCCGAACAGGAGTTCATCCATTTCAATACTCAGAATGTACTATTTATCTGCGGCGGCGCTTTCGAGGGAATAGACCGTATCATTGCCCAGCGCCTCAATACGCGTGTGATAGGTTTCGAATCTGAAGAAAAGCAGGCGATTGACAAGGATAATCTGCTTCAGTATGTTGAGGCGCAGGACATGCGCAAATACGGGCTGATTCCCGAAATCATCGGACGCCTGCCGGTTATCATGAGCCTTGACAACCTCGACCGCAAAGCGCTGAAACGTATCCTTACCGAACCTCGCAACGCCATTTTAAGGCAGTACAAGAAGCTTTTCGAGATAGACGGCATCAACCTGGAGATTGAACCCGAGGTCCTCGATATCATTGTTGACACTTCGATCAAGAACAAACTCGGTGCGCGCGGACTTCGCTCAATCTGCGAGCGCATCATGAACGATGCCATGTACGAGGCTCCATCCTCGCGGCGCAAAACCTTCCGGCTCACGGCAGAGTATGCAAAAGAGAAACTCGGAGCTTAGGCTCCGAGTTTCTCTTATTTCAGAACCCCCAGTTCCTTGCCGACCTTGATGAAGGCTGAGATGGCCTTATCGAGGTGGGCTTTTTCGTGGGCAGCGGAGATCTGCACGCGGATGCGGGCCTGTCCTTTGGGAACCACAGGATAGTAGAAGCCGGTCACAAAGATGCCTTCTTCGGCCATGCGGGCTGCAAATTTCTGACTAAGGGGAGCATCATACAGCATCACTGCGAGAATGGCGCTCTGGGTGGGCTTGCAGTCAAAGCCCGCCGCAAGCATCTTTTCGCGGAAATAACGGACGTTGTCCTGCTGCTTCGTATGAAGTTCATCGGATTCTTCGAGCATCTTGAAGAGTTCGATCCCGGCACCGCAGATCATAGGGGGCAGGGAATTGGAGAACAGGTAAGGGCGTGACCTCTGACGGAGCAGGTCGATTATCTCCTGACGTCCGGTGGTGAAACCTCCCACGGCGCCTCCGAAACTCTTTCCGAGCGTGCCTGTGTGGATATCTATTCGTCCGTAGAGGTTAAACTCTTCGGCAACACCACGGCCTGTCTTTCCAACCACACCTGCGGAATGGCTTTCATCCACCATTACGAGGGCGTCGTATTTCTCGGCCAGTTCGCAGATCTTGTCCATAGGTGCCACGTTGCCGTCCATGCTGAACACCCCGTCGGTTACTATGATACGGAAGCGCTGAGCCTGAGCTTCCTGGAGGCAGCGTTCAAGGTCTGCCATGTCGGCATTGGCATAGCGGTAGCGCACAGCTTTGCAAAGACGCACTCCGTCGATTATGGAAGCGTGGTTGAGGGCATCGGAGATGATGGCATCCTCCGCTGTGAACAAGGGCTCGAACACTCCTCCGTTGGCATCAAAGCATGCTGCATAAAGGATAGTGTCATCGGTATGGAAATACCTGGAGATGGCCTTTTCGAGCTGGCGGTGCAGGTCCTGCGTGCCGCATATGAAACGGACGGAACTCATTCCGTATCCGCGTTCGTCCATTGCCTTCTTTGCCGCTTCAATCAGACGGGGATTGTCGGAGAGGCCGAGATAGTTGTTGGCGCAGAAATTAAGCGCTTTGCTGCCATCCTCGAGGGTGATTTCAGCGCCCTGGGCGGAGCAGATGATACGTTCATGCTTGTAAAGGCCGGCATCCTCGATTTCTTTGAGGGTGTCGCGCAGATAATTCTGAAAATGTCCGTACATATTAGTTATAGTTTCAGGTTCAATATTACTACAAAAATAGTAAATTTGCAGTGCAATTAATGACACTTCAATGAAAAATGTCCTCATTATCGGAGCTACCGGACAAATCGGATCGGAACTGACAATGGTGCTCCGCAAAAAATATCATCAGGGAACAATTGTCGCAGGATACATTCCCGGAGCGGAACCTAAAGGAATTCTTGCCGAAAGCGGCCCTTCAGAAATTGTAAACGTATGCATGCCCCATCAGGTGGCGGAAGCGGTGGACAAATATGACATCGACACCATATACAATCTCGCCGCTCTTTTATCTGCTACGGCCGAGCGTTTCCCGCTCAAGGCATGGGATATCCAGATGAACGGGCTCATCAACATCCTGGAAGTCGCCCGTGAAAAACACTGCGCCGTTTTCACCCCGAGTTCCATAGGTTCTTTCGGCCCGGACACCCCGAGGGACAATACTCCTCAGGACACGGTGCAGAGGCCCACGTCGATGTATGGCGTGACCAAGGTCGCTACCGAACTGCTGAGCGACTATTATTTCCATAAATACGGCGTAGATACCCGTTCCGTCCGCTTCCCAGGCT